>SSGK01000059.1 GCA_008015855.1 Candidatus Altimarinota bacterium
GTATCGTCCTCGAGTGTCAAAAATCCGTGCGCAAAACCACGAGGAACAAAGAGCATTTTTTTATTCTCTTCAGACAAAAGGAATCCTTCCCATTTTCCATAGGTTGGTGAGTCAACCCGAAGATCTACGACTACATCATAGACAGAACCTGAAACAACACGGACGAGCTTTGCTTGTGGTTTTCGAGTCTGAAAATGCAGTCCACGGAGCACTCATCTTTTTGATTTTGAATGATTATCCTGTACAAAGATTGAATGAATTCCAATTTTCTCAAATTCCACAGACGAATACGTCTCCATAAAAAAACCGCGAGAATCACCAAATACCTGTGGTTCAATTAGATAACAATCCTGCAAGGTTGTCTCCTTTTTTACAAATGCCATACTATTATTTTATAAGTCGAATAAGGTATTTTCCATACTCATTTTTCATCATGGGACGAGCGAGCTCTTCCACTTTTTCTCGTGAAATCCATCCCATTCGATAGGCAATTTCTTCTGGGCAACCAACCTGAAGACCCTGGCGCTTCTGGATAATCGAGATGAAATTCGCTGCATCCATCATGCTCTCGTGTGTTCCCGTATCGAGCCACGCATATCCACGATTCATGATTTCAACCTTGAGCTGTCCACGACTGAGATATTCTGCATTCACTGATGTAATCTCGAGTTCTCCACGATGACTCGGCTTTACATTTTTCGCAATCTCGATGACATCATTGGTATAGAAATAGAGTCCTACAACTGCAAAGTTCGACTTCGGTTCTACCGGTTTCTCTTCGATCGAAATCGCATTGTGTCCACGATCAAATTCAACAACCCCATATCGTTCTGGATCAGATACTTCATATCCGAACACAACGGATTTTCGTTCTTGTGTGACGATACGAGCACTTTCGCGAAGGAGAATCGAAAAGCCCTCACCATGAAAAAGATTATCTCAGAGCACCAGACATACATCATCATTTCCTATAAATTTTTCTCCGATGATAAATGCCTGAGCAAGACCATCTGGCGAAGGTTGTACTGCATATTCGAGGGTAATTCCCCATTCTGAACCATCTCAGAGAAGTCGCTTAAATCCAGGTTGATCCTCTGGAGTTGTTATAATCAGGATTTCTCGAATACCCGCGAGCATAAGCGTCGAAAGTGGGTAATAGATCATCGGCTTGTCATATATTGGCATGAGTTGCTTCGAGATGGCCATCGTAATCGGATAGAGGCGAGTTCCACTTCATCCAGCAAGTATAATTCCTTTCATGATTATTTACTTAAATAGTATTGAATGGTTTTTACAATTCCATTTTCAAATCTGACTTTTGGCTCCCAATTCAAATCGGTTCTAATTTTTGTTGCATCGATTGCATATCTCACATCATGCCCCTTTCTATCTTCTACAAAGGTAATATATTCTTCACCTTTCCCCATTTCTTTTAAAATGAGTTTCGTAATTTCAAGATTAGTATATTCATTATTTCCTCCGATATTGTAGATTCACTTAGTTTGACTGCGAGTAAAAACTTCCCAGATAGCATCACAATGATCTTCTACATACAGCCAATCACGGATATTAGAGCCATCACCATACACCGTTACTGGTTTATTATTTTGTAGTAACTCAATAAAATGTGGAATGAGTTTTTCATTATCCTGATTAGGTCCGTAATTATTACTGCATCTCGTGATTACATAATCAACTCCAAACGTTCTTCCATATGCCTTTACGAGTAAATCACTTCCAGCTTTACTCGAGCTATAAGGGCTAGATGGATTAATCGGTGTTATTTCGGTGAAAAATCCCCCATTCGGAAGATCCCCATATACCTCATCCGTTGAAATATGATGAAATCTTTTGAGTCCAAAATTTCTGTGTGCGTCCAGTAGATTTTGAGTTCCAAGAACATTTGTTTCCGTAAATATTTTTGGATTTTTAATACTATTATCAACATGACTTTCTGCAGCAAAATGGATGATATCGGTTGGAGTATATTTTTCATAGACTCTTGCGATTTCATCATAATTTCTAATATCTACTTTTTCAAATGCGTAGTTTGGGGCTTTTGATACTTCTGCTGAAATATTTTCGAGTTTTCCAGCGTAAGTGAGAGCATCGATATTAATAAAATCAATTTCAGGATGCAAAAGTACGTATTTATTTAAAAAGTTTGAACCGATAAATCCAGCTCAGCCAGTTACAATAATGGTTTGTTTCATAGAAAGGGTTTATGAGAAAAATTTCTTCCAAATCATACGAAGTGCTATTCAAACGGCATTCGAAGATTTTTGTCATTTTGCGAGTGTCTCCTCAGTATAATGAATGGTTACAGGAATTTCTACGTATTTTAACTTCTTTTCTGCAACAATATCGAGTATTTCTGATGCATGCCCCATTCCATCAAGTGTAATTCGAAGATCTTTTAAGATGCGAGAACGAAAAACACGATATCCATTATGAGTATCTGAAAGACGAATATGACTAATAAAAAATGTAAAGAGGATTCCAAGACGAAGAATAACGCGTCGCATAAACGGCATATTCTTTGGCTTTTTAGAAAGGAAGCGTGATCAAAGTGCGATATCGATCGATTCATCATTTCAGAGGATATCGAGAAATTGTGGAAGCTCTATAATATCGTGTTGGCCATCTGCATCATACGTAACAACGTATTCCGATGTATGGAGTTGTCTTCGAAGGTATTCAAACCCTGTCTCCAATGCTGATCACTGTCAACGATTCTTATAATGATGAAGGACGGTAAGGCCTGGATATTCGTCAGCAAGTTTCTCAAGTATGTCACACGTAGTATCCTTTGATCCATCATTTACTACAATCACACTGTCATATCCATTATTAAAAATATTTCGCACGGTTTTTTCAATGGATTTTTCCTCATTATAGGCGGCTACTACGAATGTAACCATCGAATGGTTTTTTTCTTGTTTTCGTCGATTTCTTATTGCAATTTCACGAATGAGTTGGGTTAATTCTGCCTTTCATGAATCAATCTTTCGAAGAAGAAGGAGTGAAAAATAAAAGAGAAATATAATACTCACATAGACAAATACATACGCTCCTCTATCGATTCAAAAGAAATCACCGACTCGATTGAGGATACCAGGAAAAAGAGAAGAGATAATAAGTCACACCCCTACTCCAAGAAATACGAGAAAATAGAGTGCATTGAATCGTGACTTTCTCGCAACCCGGATTGCCAAAATAAGGATAATGAGTCCTGACAAAAAGAAAAATTGTTCTAAAAGAGTCATTTCGATAATTTATGAGAAATTATTGCTTATCCGTTCGTGATACTACGATACCTATCTTTGCAGCACTCACTACTCATTGTTTGAAGAGCTCTGCTTGGGAAATGGTAATTTGCTTATCCAATTCGGTTCCACACAATTTTCCAATCTGAGGAATTGATGCTTGCACCTTTGCAAAATGAGCAGTAATATCATACACTCCTCCATTTACTATAACCCAACAATCATTTTTTGAAGCATGGACCGCAACTGATTTTCGAGTATGCCATACTTCTCATGATGCAGCTACTTCTCATGATGCATTATACACTTCCGTACGCTCCACATAAGAAACTTTTGACCCGGAAGATGCGAGCGTTACTTCACTCGATACACTCGGCTCACTCTTTCCAGTACATGCAGAGAGAAGACCTACAGAGAAAAGGATAGGAAGGAGGAATAGACGGTTTTGCATATGAGAAAAACTTTATTTATAAGATGTCTGCAGTATAATCAAAAAAGAATAGATTCAAAAAATATTTTCCTTTCATTTATGCAGACCTTACTTGGGAATCAGATAGTCATACAAAATACCTCCACCACTTCACTCGAAGATATTCTCTGTGAAAACAGGGGAATTCCACTCAGTCCTGAAGGGAAGAAAGAGTTTTTCAATCCCACCCTTTCCCTCCTCCATGATCCATTCCTTATTCCTGATATGGAGAAGGCCTTCGACAGAATTCTCATCGCAAAAGAACGAGGGGAAATTGTTGCTATATCATGAGACTATGATGTAGATGGCGTGAGCTCAACTGCTATCTTGGTTCGATTCTTAAATGAAATCGGTATAAAAACAGGGAAAAAGCTCCCACATAGAATCAATGATGGCTATGGACTCAAGGAGTATTTTTTTGATGATTTTAAAGAAAAAAATGTTTCCCTCGTTATCACGGTTGATTGTGGAACGCGCGATATCGAACCAATACGCTATGGAAAAAGTATTTGAATCGATGTTATTGTAACCGATCATCATGCCGTCCCTGAAATAATACCAGACGAAGTAATTGGGATTCTGAATCCAAAAAGACATGATAGTCAGTATCCATTTCGAGAACTCGCAGGGGCAGGTGTCGCATGGAAACTCATTCATGGTATACTCATCAAGCTCTACGGACAGGATGAATATCAATCCCATAAAAGTATTCTTAATCCACATATCGAAAAAATCCTCCAAGAATACAGTGATTTTGCAGCCCTTGGAACCGTATCAGATTGTATGCCATTACGCTGAGAAAATCGGACGATTACCACTCTCTGACTCCGCCAACTTGCACATTCCCGATCAATAGGACTCAGAAAATTTCTTCTTGAAAAATGAAAGATTGAAAAAAATGCAGATATTATCGGATTTCAGATTGGACCTCGAATTAATGCTGCTGGAAGAATGGATCATCCCGATATTGCCCTCTCTTTCCTTCTTGCAAGCGAGAAAAATGTTGACGGAATTATCGAAACACTCGAATGACTCAATGAGACCCGACGTGAGTATACAAAGAAATTTGTAGATGATGCCCTCCTCCATGTTGATACCAAGCAATGAGTCCTTATATATTCTAGTGACTCGATTACCCATGGGATTATCTGATTGGTTGCGGGAAAACTGACAGAAGAGTTTTGAAAACCATCAATCGTACTCGTTGATGAGTGAGATCACTATGTTGCAAGCTGTCGGTCTCCCTCTTGGTGTAATATCGTCGAACTCCTGACAGATTGTAAGGACTGTTTTGTTCGATTCTGATGACATGGGCAAGCAGCAGGTTTCACATTAGAAAAAGAGTGCTATTCTGAATTCCTTACTCTTTTGAATGAAGCCTACTATCATCGATACTCCGATGATATTCCAAAAAAAACACAATTGATTGAATCAAGACTTTCCCCATCTGATCTCAATCCAAGCATACTTGAAACCCTTGAAAAATTTGCCCCCTACGGCATCGGAAACCCTCGTCCCTATTTTATCCTCGAAAATCTCACACTCCTCAATGTAGGGTTTCTTGGAAAAGAAGAAAAGCATCTCACATTTACATTCCAAGAAATGCCTCATATACGCTGTATCGCATGGTGATGGGGAGAACATGCCTCGCAATTTCATAAGGGAGACATTCTTTCACCCATCGTAGAAATCCAAAAGAATGAATGGAATGGAAATATTTCCGTGCAATGCATTCTACAAGACTGCATTATTACATAATTCATTTTCATTTCAGTATAACTGAAATGAAAATAGAGAGTTTTCAAAGAGTGAGCAAAAATTGAGTTGCTTTTTTATAAAAAGATTGTAATATTGTAAACTCATTTTCTATTTTTCTATGAATAAAAACTGAATAGATCACATTCTTACCGCTCTTCACTCAGGACAGAAGATTACAATCACTACACATGATATAATTGCCACATGGGGAGATGAATCAAAATATGAACCTTGGCAACAAGATGCTATTACCCTCCTTCGTGGACGAACGGGAGATGAGTTTGCAAATCCCAATAGTGACTATTGGAAATACCTTATAGAAAAC
>SSGK01000021.1 GCA_008015855.1 Candidatus Altimarinota bacterium
CTGCACGTTTGAAGGAAATCAAGTAATTTCTTTTACACTCAAATAAAAAAGAGGGGGAACCCTCTTTTTTGCGTTACGCTGATGTGGATGGAGTTGGATTGAGATACTGTTTCATGATATGTGGATCTTTGATATGACGAATCATGGTTGCATGTCCAATCTGTTTTTGTTCATACATCTCTATGAGCCGATGATCCATAAGTACCATCCCATCATTTTGTCCGATTTCCATCACAGAATAGAGATGATTAATATTTCATTCGATGATAATATTTCGAGTGGCATCATTATTTATAAATACTTCTCTCGCTACAACATTTCCGGTTCCATCAAGTTTTGGAAGGATAATCTGTCCGATAACAGCAACGAGGATAAGTGCGAGTTGCACGCGAATCTGTGATTGCATCTGAGCAGGGAAGGCATACACAAGACGATCAAAGGTTTGAACTACATCATTGGTATGGAGTGTTGATAGAACGAGATGCCCCGTTTCTGCAAGCGTTAGTACGGCAGATATTGTTTCCATATCTCGCATTTCTCAGACCATAAGAATATCTGGATCTTCTCGCATCGCATCGCGAATCGCCTGATCAAATGTCTCTACATGTTTTCAGACTTGTTTCTGATGAATAAGGGATTGGTTATTTTGAAAGAGGTATTCTATCGGATCTTCTACGGTTATAATATGTTTATGATGATACTTATTCAGGTAATCAATCATTGCAACCATAGAAGTCGTTTTACCACTTCCAGTTCCTCCAGTAATCAATATAAGTCCACGATCTTTCTGAAGAAGATGAAGGATATCATCGGTCAGTCCTACTGATTCAGCCGTCGGAATATTTTTCTTGATGGTACGAAGAGCGATGGCAATACCATCTTTGTTGTGGGAAGCATTCGCACGAAAACGCGTTCACTTATGTTCATAGATGTAATTGATTCCTTTTTTTGCTTCTTGTATTTTCTCAGGAGTAATACTCCCATGAGTAAAAATAATAAGTTCTATCACATCCGCTTCCGTCAAACTTCCAAACTGAGTAATTGGTTCCACATCTCGCTTCGGTGTACGTATAAATGGACAATCCCCACTCGTAATATGGAGATCTGTAATATTAATCGTAATAATCTCATCAAGAAGTTGTGTAAATTTTTGAACCACTCATTCCATACAAATATGATTAGAATCTGAATACAAAGATTATACCATAACTTTTTTTGTGCTGCAAATATATGCGATTATAAAAAGTATATTTTACACATGAAAATGGTTCTCATTTTCTAGAAAATCATACCCAAAAAGCCCCCTTATGGGTTTACATTTTTTTCGAGCACTTTTTGTATACACAAATTAGTGTCAAGCATTTTTTTCTTTTTGACTTCACGTTGAAAAGGGATAAAAATAGTACACTTTCAGAACGAAAAATCATTACTGGAACAGAAGAAGAACATTGTGCAAGTATCAAACAGAAAGAGAGTAACTACAGAAGAAAATCAATCATTTCTTTATCCCTCAACGCCTTCACGACCTATGTCGAATGTTTTCGGAATAAACGAGCTTAAATGAGTAATACACAGCCTTGCGAGTAAGATTCGCAAGCCCGATTTTCTCACCTATTTTAAAAAGATTTCTCTCGTATCAGTAGAAAATAATACCGTTGTCTACGGAGTAGTTTCTTCCTTCTACAAGGACAATCTTACAAAAAAATACTACAATGATTTTAAGGAGGCAACTCTTCTTTTCTTTCCAACTTGTGAAGCAATTGATATCGTCGTAGATGATAATATCGAATCAGGAGTAAATCAAGCAGTTATGAACTGTAGTGCAGAACTCAAGGAAGTTGGTTCAAAGAAAAAGAAAGAAGAAGTCTATGGAGTAGAAGTAGTTGATGGAATCAACAGTCGTCTTATTAATGATCGCTATCGTCTCGATAATTTCATCGTAGGGCCTTCTACACAACTTGCACATGCAGCATGTGAAGCAGTTGGTCGTCGTCCAGGAGCATCATACAATCCACTCTATATCTATGGAAATGTAGGACTCGGAAAGACACATCTCCTCCAAGGAACTGCCAATACTATCAAAGATCGTCATAAGGATCTCAAGGTTGTCTATACAACAGCAGACCGATTCCTTACTGACTACGTAGGAAGTATCAAGAATCGTTCTATCGACAAACTCCGTGATAAGTATCGTGCTATCGACGTACTCGTAATCGACGACGTTCAATTCCTTGCTGGTAAAGACCAAACTCAACAAGAACTCTACAATATCTTCAATATCCTCTACGAAGCAGGAAAGCAGATTATCCTCTCAGGAGATCGTCCACCAAAAGAACTTACAAACCTCGAACCTCGTCTTACGAGTCGATTCGAATGGGGAATTACGGTTGATGTCGGAGAACCAGATTTTGAGACTCGTCTCGCTATCCTCCAGACAAAGGCACAATCTCGTGAATTCATCATCGGTCAAGATGTTGCTGAGTTCATCGCAGAACACGTAACAACGAATGTTCGTGAAATCGAAGGAATCCTCAATCAAGTAATCGCTGAATACGATCTCCGTGGAATCCCTCCAACGAAGGAAAATGTTGCCATTCGCCTCTCAAAACTCTCAGTAAAATCTCTTACTCGTACACTCGAACAAGTAGCAACAAAGACACTCCGTTCTGCAAATTGTTCATACGAAGATCTCATCCAAGCAGTCTCTGAACACTTCGGTATCGAGATAAAGAATCTTATCTGAGAAGATCGTCGAAAGGAGAATATGATTCCACGACAGGTGGCAATGTACCTCCTCAAGACACGACTCGACTACACATATGAGCGCATCGGAAATATCTTCTCTGGAAGAAATCACACGGCTATCATGTACTCATGTAAGAAGCTCGAACAAGTGATGAAAAAAGATCAACAAGTTGTCTACGAGATGAGTATAATCCGCAATAAACTCGGAATATAAATTAGTATTGACATTATACAATATATACGTATAAATATCCCCTACAAACGGGGATATTTATAATTTTTACTATGACAGAACTCAAACACATTTCGGAACAACTCAGCATCGGGCCAGAATATCAGAAAACTATCGAGAGCCTCAAGGACTATGTGAAAAATCTTGTTATGAAAAAACTTCCAAAAGGCAAGAATCAAAAGACAGAAGAACTAATGAATGAAGTGACTCAAGCATGTCATGCAGTAATTAGCGAAGTTGGGCTTCAGACGGGACTTATGTATGTTGATTGGAAGGATCTCAAAACTCGCAATAAAGAAGCACTCGAAGCATTTAAAAAAATGGGGAAGTGACAAAAGAAACGAGCTCCACTCTATGCATCCATTGAGTACGATGAAATCAGTCAGAACAAGGACTCATGACGCGTACGAAAACACTTTCGAAGTGAGAACTTCGTAAATGGTGCTATCAGTTGAGTCTACTTTCAGAATGCAGAATGAAAGGTTATTGCTTGTGTCTATCATCATGATGAAAAGATGAAGGACTATATTCTAATCAATCATACTCTCAGTGAGTATCCTGTGAGAGCACGATTATTTGTCGATGAGGTTCTTCATGCATTTCACAACATACATGAAAAGTACATATCTACCCGAAAAAAAGAATGCATTTTAAAGAAATATACCTATACTTTCATCATTATTTTCCACTCATTCCCCATGCTCTCTATCGTATCGACCCCTATCTGAAATCTCGAAGATATCACACTTCGAGCCCTTCGCATACTCCAAGAAGCTGACTATATTGCCTGTGAGGATACTCGCATGACAGGGCAACTCCTGGTACATTATGAGATTCCGAATAATGGAAGACTTCTCTCCTTTCATTCACACTCAGGAATGTTCAAGACCGAAAAGATTATCGAACTCCTCAAAGAAGGAAAGCATGTCGCCCTCGTCTCTGATGCGGGAACTCCTGGAATCTCTGATCCTGGATTCGTCCTCATAAAGAGGGCCATCGAAGAGTGAATCGAGGTTACTCCTATCCCAGGAGCCTCAGCCGTTCTTTCAGCAGTAGTAGCAAGTGGAATGGATGTTCATCACTTTCTCTACCTCGGATTTCTCCCAGTAAAGAAATGACGTCAGACTATGCTTAAATCTCTCAAAGAAAAAACCTACACCACCGTTATATACGAATCAGTACATCGCATCGAGAAAACCCTCGAAGAACTCGAATGAGTATTCTGAGGAGAGCACCATATCGTGGTGTGACGAGAGATTACCAAGAAATTTGAAGAATTTCGCCGAGGACCAATCGGAGAAGTTCGTTCTTACTTCCAGACAGAAGGGAAGTGTAAAGGAGAATTTGTAATCGTATTTTAATACTATGTTTGAGTGGAATACCATATCTATCACCGACGAACAAGATACTCCCCGTATCATACAAGCCTGGAAGAAATACCAGGGGGACTTGACGCGTATGCCGATGTTGGATGTGAGTTCTCTCGAGGATGATATCCGCACTCGTACTCGTGTTATTATCGAGCTTTCGAAGTGACAACGTATCGAATGACTCATTGAGTTTATCCGTTCACAGACACATGAAGGACTCTATTATTCTCGTACTATTCCAGCAGGTACTCGAAGTGTCACTTGACTTCTCCCAGCACTCATGAGAGATATCCCTGAGTGTCACGAAATAGCCCTCCCACAGAGTGCAAATGATCGCTGGCTCTATGGAAGGGACTATATTCCGAAGACATATATCGCATCTTCTGGTGCACACGTTCCGATGATGCATCGAAATCTTAGCGCCTAATACCGATACGGATACGGAACCCTCATTCAGGAGGGATATCGAGCACGCATTCACCACTGTGAAGTCGTGCTATTTTTTCGATTATTGAGAGACCGATTCCCATCGATACTGCCTTGGTCTGTGTTCGTGCTTTATCGAGTCGATAGAAACGTTCTTTGAGATAGGGGATTTCCTCCTGAGGAACTCCAACTCCATTATCACGGAATGTAAGATAAGTAAATTCCTTTGTTTTCTCTCCTGCAATCGTAAGAAGTGTCTCCTTTCAGGCGTACTTGATGAAGTTCGAGACGATATTATGAAGGATCTGAGAGAACATTGTCTTATCCATCGTCAGTGTAAATCCTGGAGAGATCGTATGCGTAATCTTTTGTTTCGTGAGGGCAAGTTGTGGAGAATATTCTGCTATTACATGCTCGATTATCTTATATGGATAGAATCGTTCCACCTTTATCTTCTCCTCATGTGTATAGGTAAGCTTCTCATAATTCATCACTCACTCTGTAATATCAGCGAGTCTGTCGAGCTCATTCTTGAGGAGGGAAACAGTCGCGCTATCCATCTTGATAACACCATCTTCGATTCACTCGATATAACACTTCACAGCAGTAATCGGAGTACGTACTTCATGACTAAAATCAGAGAGAAAATCACTGCGTATCTTCTCCTGGATAGAGAGACTCTTATTAAGATTATTAATCATCGTTACGAGGGCGGTGAATTCATCACTTGCACCATATGGAATCGTGGTATATTCACCCTTATGAATGATACGTGAGAGATTTTCCGTAACCGTCTGAATCGGAAAGAAAACGCGTCGAATCCAGAAGAAGTAGATAGCACCGACGATAATCGTCCATGCGAGATTAAGGAGAAGCATCTTCGCCAGGGTTGAATAGAGGAATGCCCCTTCTGGGGTCGAAGTATCGATACGAGAGATGGAAAAGAGGGTATCCATGAGGAGCTTGAGACTTCCGATGGCTGAGCTCTTTTGGCCGAGATCGAGGATCGACTTTCTATCAACTGCACCACTCTCGACATAGAGACCAGGATCTTCAGAGATATTCTCGAGATTTCATGAGATACGTGTGAGTTCCTTGAGAATCTGTTCATACTCAGAACGAGTCTCTGCATCGAGCTTATCTGACTTGAGTATCGTCGAGATGAGGTCGATATTGAGTGCTGTATTATCTGCTGTCTTCACTGATTCACTATACTCCACAAATCCCCGACTCGTAAATATATTGAGACCGAGGATATTGATACCGATGGTTGCAAAGAGGAGGAGTCCCGTGAAGACCGGGATTTTATGAGCGAGTTTCAGATGGAAAAAGTGATGAATTAGAGTGTCGGAGGAGTAAGGGTTGTCTCATCCTTCTTAAAGAATCTCCATGCACTATAAGAGATGAGGGCAATGAGGGTAAGTCCTATGAGTGAATAGACTGGACGAACTGCGAACCATGCGATAATAATCGTCCCACCTCCGAGAATGAGTGTGAGAATGAACGCGATGAGTCATGTTCCAAATCCGATAATCGTTCCAAGGAGTGGGATGAACTTACCGAGCATCGGGATAATAGCGAAGAACATATTCCATCCGATGAAGAGTACAAGGAGTCCAACAACACGGAATAACCATGTCATCCATGAATTCTCTGTCAAGATAGAATCGAACATAGCTTCTGCTGTCACTGTTCAGATGACTACACGACTCGCATATCGAAGCTTCGGATTTCCGGGAGGGACGATAGTATCTCACCTCTTCTCAGCGAGTGCACTCACAGTTGTCCCATCAGGAATATACGCGAAGCTGATTCTCATATCTCCGACTTCTGGAGAAGCAGGATTCTTTCCAACGTATATCTCCTGTCATGCAAGAGATTCACCGGTTCAGAGAACAATATTCTTTCCTTGGAGCGAGAGAGGAGTATCGACTGGTAATGATGACACAAGTGATGAGTCTAATACATATGCTCCATACGATACACGGGGAGCTTGTTTTTGTTCACTCACATATTTCCATGAAGAAGAATTCATGTGACCCACTTGTTCATGAAAATCTGATGAATCGATCTGTTTCTCGGACCACTCTTTCTTGTAGGAATACGTTGTCGTTGTTGTCTCACTTCCACCCATATTCTCATGACTCGTCGAACTTGAAGACTCTTTCCACTGATACATGAGCACATTTCGAGAAAGAACAACTCCCGTTACTGATACCTGAAAAGTATCATCAAGAAGTATATCTCCACTGAGAGTTCCAACCATATGGATGAATTTTCCTTCATGTTCTGGAGAGATGAGTGTACTCGGTGACTCGATCACTACTTTTCGTCATTCTGCAACACTCGCGATTACATCTGCTGAATGAGACTCATTGTATGAAAGTCCCCAGAGTGACCCGATGATAAGTAGCGGACCGAGGATAAGACCAGCGAGAGCGGATTTAAGACGCTGTCCCCACGAACGAGTGGTAGTCACGGTAACACTATCTGCCATAATGAACAATATGAAGGAGTATATACGGGTATTCTATGAGGAGAAAGGGGATAGTCAAAAATATTTAAGTTTATCAAAGAGAAGTTGATGAATCGGATAGAATCATTATAATCCTTTCGATTAAAATAAAATATGTCTCATTCTGAATCCGACACCCGTGCAAAATACATAGATCCCCAACTCAAACGAGATGGTTGGGAGGATCATTTTATCATTCGTGAATATGCCTTCACCAATGGTCGCAAGTTCGTCGGTGGCAAAGGAAAGCAGAAATATGCGGACTATCTCCTGAAATATAACGGGGTTAATCTCGCCATCATCGAAGCAAAAAAATACGACCTCCATCCGACCGAGTGACTCGAACAAGTGAAAGAATATGGAAAAATCCTCGCAGTCAGATACCTCTACTCGACCAATGGTCAGAAAATCTATGAGTTCGACCTTGAGAGTGGAACAGGGGATTATATCGAAAAGTATCCAAGCCCCGAGGAACTCTACCTGAGAACTTTTGGCGAAGCCAATAATACGAGAGAAATCCTCCAAAAAGAACCATACTACATATCGAGTAAACGTCCGAGATACTATCAAGAGATTGCTATCTCGAAAGTGATGGAGTCAATTGCCGATGAGAAAAAGCGAATCCTCCTCACACTCGCCACAGGAACAGGAAAAACCGTAATAGCATTCCAAGTAGCATACAAGCTCTTCATGGCACGTTGGTCTCGTGACGGTATCGGGAAACGTCGACCTCGCATCCTCATGC
>SSGK01000001.1 GCA_008015855.1 Candidatus Altimarinota bacterium
ATATTTTTATAGAATTGAATTGCATTCTGATTATACGTTGCCACTCTTACTATTATTGGATTATTCGTTCAAAAATGAGATTGAAGAGTAATCCAAAGAGCCTTCCCGATGCAGTTTCTTTGAAATTGTGGAAGAATATAGGGTGCTTCTAGTTCATTGAATTCTAATGATTTTCTTCATCTTAATACTCCTACTATTTTATTTCCAATCTTTGCCATGAGATATATATCATCTTCTGTTTTATTTCTGAGTTGTTTTATTCTTTTTTCCAAACGTTGTTTTCTGATTCAAAAAGCACTGTATACATCATCTTTTGTAATATAAAATTCGTTACTTGGATAGGTTTCTAGCCACGTTTCTAAAAATACATTATCAATTGCTCGTATATATCGTTCATTCCATGGGATTACGTGAATTTTCATACGCTTTTCTTAGATATTATTTGTTATAATGATATGGAAAAATAAACGAAATAAAAACCCACTTAAGATTTTAAGTGGGTTTACTATTGTATTGGAGGCACCTGCCGGAGTCGAACCGGCCTCCACAGCTTTGCAGGCCGCTGTATAACCGCTCTACCAAGGCGCCATTCTGTTTCTGTGAAACATTGGAATTATAGGGAATCTTTTTGAAAATCAATATTTTATTAAAAAATAAAAGAGATTCTTTTTAGAATCTCTTATTTCGTGGATGTGTCTTGTACTGTAATGCTACATTTTCCATCCTCACATGGATCTGTAACAAGTGCATGAGGTTTGTTGCCATACCATTCTGAGAGTGCCTTTTCTTTTGCATCCTGACGAGCAAGTGCATGAGCTTGGCAAGAATACGGTATGACACTGTGCATTGGGGGTATATCGGTCATAAGATTGAATTATGTTACAATATTATTATAGCATAATAATTTAATATAGTCAATGTGAAAAACATTTTTTATTGATGATTGATTCAGGGATATTTTTCATATAATCAAAGAAATTATCACATATTTATGAATGCCTATCTTCGTACAAGAATTGAGAAATATATTACTCGATACGCCCCTTCTCGGAAGCGACTTTTTGAGTATATCTGAAAATTCCATCTTTCTAGTCTGGACGGTATTGAATATGATGAATGAATAATGCTCCGCATATGGATTAAGAGCTATCTTGCACTTGGAAAGGATAGAAGATACGTTGAGATGAAATTATTGATAAAATGATTTGTGAAATCGGATATAGTATGAGCGCTGACTGAGTTTGATGAAGTGTTTTCTGATTGGAATAATTTCGAAGGAGTTCTTTCTCAAAAAATCCAATCCATGGTACGTCTCTGAAAATCAAAACAAAGAATCCTCTTTGATCTATGAGCGAAATATCCTCATTTTAAGAACGAAATTCAAACGCTAATAAATGATGGAGAGGATGATGTATGAAATCTTCAAAAAGAGTTTCAAAAAATCCAATGACGCTATAATATGAATGATAGAAATGATAAAAATCGCTGTATTGCATCACTGCAAAGAAAGTGATTTCGATACTCGGATATAGTTTCTTTATTTTCTGATTAGGCAATATGTATAAATGTAGCGCTTGTAAACAAAGTTTCTTAAAGTGGGCTGGGAAATGTCCACATTGTTCTGAGTGGAATACACTGGAGATTGATGAGAATCAGCCTTCGTGAGGTGGGAAAAAAGCAAAAAAATCCCTTGGAACTGCTCGTGTAACGGAAAGGCTTCTCAAAGATGGGAATTTTCAAATTAATCGAAAAACGAGTAAATCAACCGAATTGGATACGGTTTTTGGTGGATGAATTGTTCCATGAAGCTTGATACTTCTTTCGGGGGAGCCATGAATCGGGAAATCCACTCTCTCACTTCAGATGGCTGATTGGTATGGGACAGAAGCAACCCCGGTGCTCTATGTCACAGGAGAAGAGCATATCGGACAGATATCATGACGTGCTGAGCGACTTCAGATACAAAATGAATCAATTCGTGTTTTGGCAACGAGCGTATTTGAAGATATACTCGCAACGATTCAGGAATGAGATGAGGATGTGGTGATTATTGATTCCATATCAGTTCTTGGAAGTGAACTTCTCGAATGAGCTTCCGGAAGTATTTCTCAGATTCGAGTCATCACAGAGGCTTTTATGGAATGTGCTAAAAAAACAAAAAAGGCGATTATTCTCATCGGACATGTAACAAAAGACGGGGCAATTGGTGGACCAAAAACATTGGAACACTTGGTGGATGTGGTTCTATTTTTAGAATGAAGTCGAACTGAATCCTATAGAATATTACGTTCACATAAAAATCGTTTTGGAAGTACTGATGTAGTTGGAATATTTCGCATGACAGAACATGGACTGATTGATCTTCCAAATCCATGAATGGAATTTATAGATGCAGAGAATATGAAGCTTGCAGGATCGGCACTTACTATGGCTATGGAGTGAAATAGACCAATTCTGATAGAAGTAGAAGCCCTTACAACCTATACGAAATTTTGATATCCAAAGCGATCGAGTCGCGGAATATTTCAGTGAAAGGCAGATCTCCTTCTCGCAGTGCTTACAAAATATACCAACACAAAGCTGGATAGCTATGATGTATATATTAATATTGGTCGCTGAATGTCGATTCATGAACCAGGGATTGATGTTGCTTGCATTGCTGCTATGATTGGCTCTAGACGCTGAAAATCCTATGGAAAATCCTTGTTTCTTTGAGAGGTTTCATTGACATGAGTTGTAAAGAATGTTTCTATGATGGAGCGTCGTATTCAGGAGGCTGCCAAGCTTTGATTTGATATGCTCTATATTCCTTCTCGATATGAATGAAAGATTCCAAATGGGGTTCAGGTTGCTCGTTTTGATACCGTTGGTGCTCTTGAAAAAATGCTTGTCGGAAATATTCGTGATGCCTCTGATGAAGAGTAGGCTTTTCCCTTGAGTTTTTAATAAAAATACATATGCTCAGAGTACTTTAAATTCCTTGATAATATGGATTATCGTTATTTTGTACTTGGTGTTTTCTGGCTTGTAACACTCTGTTTAATAGTGTTTCTTGGCCTTGTATTGAAGCATATACATCCATTTAAGATGTATAGTAAGTACATTGTTCCAGTGACAAGAATACTATTTATTCTGTTACTTGGTATTATACTTATCACTACATATATGATATTTACTGATCCTTCTCGTTGAATTTCTGAGAGGAGTATCAAGGCTCGTTCTGAGGTAGTTAATCAATATTAATAATTTTTCTATTCATGAAAGTTGGTATCGTAGGACTTCCCAATGTTGGAAAGTCAACTCTCTTTAATGCTCTTACTAAGTCGTATGCGGCTGAAGCAGCGAATTTTCCGTTTTGTACTATTGAGCCAAATACGGGTATTGTAAATGTAAATGACGATCGATTGGAACAGATTCGAGTAGTAGTTAATGGTGCAAAAATTATTCCAGCAAACGTCGAATTTGTTGATATTGCTGGACTTGTAGAATGAGCGAGTAAGGGTGAATGACTCGGGAATAAGTTTCTTTCGCATATCCGAAATGTTGATGCGGTTTTACAGGTGGTTCGATCATTTGATGATTCCAATGTTCATCATGTAAACGGATCTGTGAATCCAAAGCGAGATATAGAAGTGATTAATCTTGAACTTATCTTTGCTGATCTTGAAACACTCGATAAGAGAATCGCTGATAATCAAAAGAAAGTTCGTGCTGGTGATAAAGAAGCGAAATCACGCGAGGATGTATATAATAGACTCAAGATTCATCTAGAAGAATGAAAGATTGCGTCTCTCATGGATATGACGGATGAAGAAAAAGAGGCAATCAGTGATCTTCATCTCTTGACTGCAAAGCCATTCATCTATGCAGTGAATGTAACGGAAGATGCCCTTCTTACGTCTGAGTCCGAACTTCGTAATATAACTGGTATATTTGATCAGAAGATTCCAGTTCTTCCTGTGAGTGCAAAGATTGAAATGGATATGCTTGAATTTTCTGATGAGGATAGAAAATCATTTCTCGCAGATATGGGGATTCATTTCAATCCCATGGATGCAATTATTAAGACATGTTATGACTTACTCGGACTTCAATATTACTTTACTGCTGGTGAGATAGAAGTGCGTGCATGGACTATTAAAAAATGATGGTCAGCACCTGAAGCAGCGTGAGTGATTCATACGGATTTTCAGAAGAAATTTATTAAAGCTGATACCGTGAACTGGAAGGATTTGGTGGACTTTGGTGGTTGGTCTTGAGCAAGAGAAAAATGAAAAGTTCGTATGGAATGAAAGGAATATATTGTTCAGGATGGCGATGTTATGCTTTTTAAATTTGGTGCTTAGTTCTCTTTTTTAATTCATAAAAAACACAATATTATACAATATTGTGTTTTTTTGTCACTCATTTTTCCTATTTCTTCCTTTTGCAGTATTGCTTTCAGGTGTATTTCTATATACTAAGACTATTGCAATTAATACCTTCCATTTATGCGTATTTTCTCATCAAAAATACCTTTCCTTTCGTACCTTCAAATCCTTCTTTTTTGAAGTATTTTTTTCATAACTGGAATATCTGTATCATCTGCATATCAATATAAAAACCTCGATGATGGATGGATGTATAATACTGATCCTATGAAATTCCTCTCAGGAACCTATACACTCTGACCAGTAGCCATAGGATATACATCATGAGCTATTAATCCTGCCTATAAACTCAATGTTGTTGGATGATATATTAATACGAGTAGTGGATTTTGTATTTCATGAAACTGTATTTCAAGTTGGAACTCCCTCCTTCCAAATGCTTCCAATACATGAGTTACTCTCCGTTGGACAGGAAACGGATGGAGTGATTCCAATAGTGGGGATATTCTCGTGAATGGTATTAATATAGGAAGGGGGAATGGTTCTATTATTTCAAATACAGTTTTAGGATATTCAGCATTGTCATGAAATGTTTCAGGCCATAGTAATACTGCAATTGGATATTGAGTATTAATGTCCACTACAAATTGAAATTATAATACCGCAATTTGATTCTGAGCATTGACTTCAAATATAGATGGAAGTTGAAATGTATCTATTGGATATCAAGCACTTTCCAATAATTTATCTGGAAGCTATAATACTGCATGATGATTTCAGTCTTTATGAATGAATACATTGGGTTCTTGGAACACTGCATTCTGAAATAGTGCCCTTATACTCAATACCACCTGAAATTATAATACTGCATTATGACGAGATTCTCTTCGTAATAACCGTGTTTGAAGCTCAAATATAGCCATTTGACATCAATCGTTATTTTCAAATCATACAGGATCAAATAGTATAGCCATTTGACATCAAGCATCTTTTCAAACAGATATTAGTAGCCCATATCCTAATATTGTTATCTGATATCAGTCACTTTATGGAGGATCATTTACGGCATTATTAAATACTGCATACAATAACGTAGCCATTGGTTACCAGACTATGTATGGAACCACTGGAACACCATCAACGGGCTATAACAATACAACGGTTTGAAATGGAGCACTCAATAAAAATACTTCAGGAAGAGGAAACTCCACTCTTGGTTATCGTACTTTATTTTCAAACACTACGGGTATCTATAATACCGCTATTGGTGATAGCGCTCTTTATTCTAATACTGTCGGAACGTACAATACTGCTATCTGACGAAATGCTCTTTGAGGTAACACAACAGGGTATTATAACTTTGCTATTGGATTATCAGCCCTATATATGAATGATGTATGAGATGATAATGTTGCAATCGGTGAATCAGCTCTCATGAACAATGTTATATGACATTCCAATACTGCTATTGGAAATTGGGCATGATCTGCTATA
>SSGK01000014.1 GCA_008015855.1 Candidatus Altimarinota bacterium
AATCAGATTCTATAGAATCTTCCAGTGTTGAATGGAATGCTGACACAAGATTTGGTGGTAAATCACGAATAAATCCAATCGTATCATTCAAAAGAAAAGTATCTCAGCCAGAGGAATTTTGAATCCACATTTTTCACACACTCGTTCCAAGGGTTGCAAATAATTTATCCTCTGCTAAAACTCACTTCTTGGTAATAGTGTTAAATAAAGATGACTTCCCTGCATTGGTATAACCTACTATTCCAATAGTAGGAAGTCACTGTCTTTTTCGATTCTCCCTATGAAGCGAACGAGTCCTCTCATATACTTTCAACTTCTCTAGCAAAACCCTCTCTTTTTCACGAAGATGGCGTTTCATGATTTCTGTATTCGTCTCTCACTGCCCTTTCGCATTTTTTGATCCACCACCTTGTCTTGAAAGCTCCATTCACATCCCATAAATACGGGGTCACATATGTTTTATTGCTGCAAGCTCTATTTGTAACTTAGATTCTGGAGAGACGGCATGAAGTGCAAATATCTTAAGAATAAGATCCACCTTATCCCATGCTTGAAGTTTTGATTTTGATTTTCTCAGATGTTCATTTACATTCCATATCTGAGCTGGCTTCATGATATTTCATATAATAAGAAGCTCCGCACCCAGCTCATTTCCAATTGCAATAATTTCATCAAGCTTCCCACTTCCGATGAAAGTTCTATAATCGGGGGTAAATCTTTTTTGGACACGTTTTACAATAGTAACACCACCATAAGTAGTCACCAATGACTCTAATTCATTCATACGATGATCTAATTCTTCCTGAGAAATTCAGTGTGGTGCAATATCAATAATTATTGTTTTCATAGAAATATAGTTTAGATTCTATTTCAGGATATTGGAGATAATATTCATTTTCATAGCCTATCAAATATACCATTTATCACCTTTTGTATACTTGATTTCGTTCCAAATACCCTATATAAAGGCTGTTCTGTATTTGGATCAAAGTAGATACCAAGCAAATATTCCCCTTTTGCTATCTTCTCAAGAAAATCTTTTTCTTTCATGATAGATTCTTCATGTCAGATTTTTACAGTCTTCTGAAGAATATACGATTTTTTTCGAAGATATTCTTCCATTCATACATATGATCCAGAATACTCCCAACAAATAGTGAGAAAGTTTATATGCGCAGAAAGTACAGACTCGGAAATATCGAATCATTCTTTTTCTAAGATATCCTTTAGGAATTGTCTTAGTTTTTCTTGTTCCTCAATAGAAAGCTTCTTTCTTGGTTGATTCATGTTATATAATATTTATCCAATAAACTCTTGATTTCTTTCATTCCACTTCTGTATATCGTTCAAATATCCCACCATTCTTTTCAATGGTTTTGTATGAGCCAATGTTATCATCGTAACATCCGAGCATTACTCGGTTTAATCATATTTTTTTAGCCTCTGCAAGCCCCAGTCAGAGCATCTCTGTAGCATATCATTTTTTTCGTTCACTGGGACGAATACCATATCCAATATGTCATCCGAACTCTTTCAAATGTGGTAAATCTATCGAATAACGTATCTGGATTCCACCAAGGATTCTATTATTCTCGACAAGGAAAAAGAGAGTAGCAGGAACTCATCGATGATTTTCTGTAAGATCATCTTCTGCTATTTTGAGGAATTCTTCATAGTTCCCACCACGAAAAAGGGCTCATGGCGATACATGTCCAGAATCTAATTCACCACTCTGCTTCCAATCAGCGAGCATCTCAAGATATGCGGATTTATGAGAAATATCTGGAAATTCAAGATATAACATAGGCGTATATTTAAAAATTAACGAGCATGTCTCTTATTCTTCATTTTTGCTTCAAATTTCTTCTGAGCATTTTCTTTCTTATGGAAGGCCTTCCTTTCTGCTTTTTCTTCCAGCTTCTTTTCAGCCTTTTTTCGAAATTGAGCCTTTCTCTGCATCTTCTGCTGAGCCTTCTCGGCTTTAATTTTTTGCTGTAATTCCTTTCTTGAGAGTGACGATGGCAAAGCTTCTCCTATGAAATTAATAGATTCAGTGTTCATAAAATTCATTAAAAAAGAATATAAATATACTAAAAGGATTTTGATAACACCTGGGTAATAATCTTGCTAATATCTTCATTGTAACCCATCATAGTATGTTTGGCTCCATCTAAAACAATTAGTTTTCATTTATCATAGAGTGATATAAACTTCTTACTATATTCAAGAAGTTCACTCTCTTCCGTATCATCTGGATGATTTCCATGAATAATACATATAGGACAATTCATACTTTTAGCAAGCATTTCTGTATTTATAGAAGCAAAATCTTTCATAATATCATATGATACCTTTACTTTTCTTCCACACTTTGATGGAAGCTCAATATATCCCTGAGTAGGCCATACAGCATATAATTCATTTCCAACATATTCTTCCCAATTATAACACATTGGCCCCACCGCAGGACCAGAAAGTATGAGTGATTGAATATACTGCTGAAAAAAAGGATAAACCATTAAGGCGATCGTTCCTCACATGCTATGTCCATAGATTACTATATTTGTATAACCCTTATCTATAAAGTGTCTTAAGACTTGTTGAGCATCCTCGCATCCTGAACCAAATGATATAATTCAGTCTCCTGACACTCAACAACCCATAAAATCAAATCGAAATATACTCCAGTTAGTATGCGTATCTACATATTTTGATATATCATCAAATCTTCACGAACTACTCTTATCGGTAGTGAAACCATGAAAAAATATTACTAGATTTTCATCTGATTTCTTTATAAAATCACCCGAAATCATTCATCAAGATGTATGAGAAATATTATATATCATGTTTCTTTAAAAAATTACAGAGATAGGAGAAAAAAACTAGGAAAACAATACTGAATCATAAGAATAGAGGGAAAGAATATCCAACCCCATCCGTACAAATCGGAATAGCTACATTCTCTATCGTACCTCTATTAAAAATAAATATCCTATCAGTTCAGATTTCTGCAATCAGTTTGGTAGTTTTTCATATATATCATGTATATGTTTTATCCCAAAATAATTGATATTCAGAATCAACAACACAATCATCGTCATAATCAAGAGTGGAATGAAATGTCTTAGAAGAAAAGAATCAATCGGATACAATCAACTTTAAAGGTGCCATACAATTTTCTTTCGGACCAACAGTTCCTATATATGAAACCACTCATTCATAAGAACAAAGGTTGTGTTGTTTCGAAAAAACGTATTCATCAACTATAAGAGCCATAAGATTATTTCTTCTTAATAATAAAAGCATCCATAATATTTCTTCCTGGTCAGACAATATATTTTCACCGATCATAGAGAGCGAGTGATCACCCACTATCAAGATTTATAGCATCCACACATCAAAACTGCTTAATAAAAAGAGAAATATCGGTAATTGATATAGATGTAATCGTTCCCATCTTTATATCCCCAATCTTTGTTACACATATAAAGCTCTTTGTAGCTTTTACACGCATTTTTTCAGTAATCAATCATGCATCAATGTATTTTGGAATCATATTCACCCCGCTCATAAGAAGGATTGGAAAGTTTGCAATGCCATTATGAACCTCCATTATACGTCATGAATTTATATTCATTCGAACCTTTTTATCTCCCCATACATTATTTTGTAGAAGAATCGGAGTTCCATCTTTCAAGAATCAAAATAATCCATTCACCCCAGTATCAGGAAAAAAAGTTGAAAATTCTCGCCCCTTTCATCATACCACTCGAATCGTATTGGTACTATCAGATTTTCCGGTGTAGTCTTTTGGGGTAAAGTATGCACCATTTATACCAGCTACTGCATCACTCTCGGATATAAGGTTTTTGAGTGAGGTTGCCTCATTACGAGCAGCAACTGATACCATGTAATCATCATTCTTCGGAACATGGAAAATACGCACTTTGTGTCACTCAACAGTCTTGGTAATGAGAGAATATGCAAAAACCGGAGATCCTATAATCAATATATAACAAAATATTAATATCCTCATATTCAAAGAATGTATTAATGTATCCCAACCACCTCCCTCACCACCTGCATCTTCGCTTCCAGACGAGCATTCATAATACGAGCCCCATCAGCAAGCTTTGTCTCAACAAACGGTATATCATTCAAGAGTTCCATTCGAGTATTTCTATACTCTGATAGGTATCTCTGTAATATTTCGAGAAGAGCCAGTTTTGCATGACCATATCAAAAACCAATATTGGGAGTTACGTACTTTTCTCGAATAGAGGCAATTTCATCGGGAGTACCAAATACCTGTATCAGAGAGAATACATTACACGTGTCAGGATTCTTTACGTCATCTACCCCCAGTGAATCTGTGACAATAGACATCACTCGTTTTTTCATCGTTTTTTCATCGTCAAAAACTCAGATAAAATTATCATAACTCTTACTCATCTTACGTCCATCAATACCTGGCAGGGTTTCAACCTCTCTCGTAATAATAGCCTCTGGCTCAAGAAAGACTTCTTGCCCATATGTCTTATTGAATGCTCGAGCAATATCTCGTGTCATCTCAAGATGCTGAATCTGATCTTTCCCTACAGGCACTGCATCAACATCATAACCGATAATATCTGCTGCCATGAGAATAGGATAATTAAAGACTCACATGTTAAGATTATTTTCATAAGAGTCCGTTAGTTCTTTTAATCTTTTGGTCTCAGAGTCATTAATTAATTTTAGTTTTATTAATTCATCTTCAATCTTTTTCTGAAGTTCTGGATTTGGAAATATAGAACCCATCATTTCCTTAATTTCATTCGAAGTTTCTATTCTTCAATCATACAAACTGATATTGCAAAGTAATTCTTCACGTTTCTGCTGAAAATCCTTATAACTATGAGCTCTTGCCATTAAAGAAAATGGTGTCACATTGGAGAGAACCCACATAAGTTTTGTGATATCGACAATATCAGACTGCCGAAAGATAGTAATAGGAGTATCTTTTCCAAATATTGAGAGATATTCTATAGCGAGTTCGAGTGATTGTGCACGGAGCTTCTCACCATCTTTTACGCTCGTAAGTGCATGGAGATCAGCGATGAAAATAGCAGCATCATTCCCTTTTGCAAGATTTTTAAAAGGAAGAACCGCTCCAAGGAGATTTCCAAGATGCATCGATGATCCAGTTGGCTTCACACCAGTAATTATTTTTTTTGTCATAAGTGGTATTTTAATAGGTTTAATATAAAGAAAAACTCAAGAAAGGCAATATCCGTACAGGAAAAAACGAGATTATGTTGTTCGATAATAACATCGAGCTCTCTGAAAAAACTCCTTCTCCCCTCCTATCATTTTTGGAGCAAGATACTGCCTTCATTCTTCGAGATAAATAGGTGGAAAAGGTATCTGAGAAAATCCGTTTCTCTCAAAGAGAGAATACATTCGTGGATTTACCGTGGCACTTATAATAGATTCCACTCATACTCCATAATGTTCTAGGAGTTCCCGAATAAGTCATTTACCGATAGATTTTCAGAATCTTTCGGCTTCTACAACAACGGAGCCAATTTCCTGAGAGGCACAAAATCATGGTATCCTACTCTGATAGATACTGGCTTGTCAGACAATTGTATCATCCATCAGTGCGATAACACTGGAATGATATTTTTCAGACATTTCTTCTACTGAGTGAGGGATAACGGTTGGGTCATTTTGAAAAGCATTCTGCAAGAGTCAAGCAGAAATATGAGCATATTCATCAATAGAAAGCATTGATGTTGCGGGGAATATTTGAATTGATTGCATAAGAAAAAAGAAAGACAAATAAAAAAACACCTACCCAAAAGAATCCTCTCTGAGTAGATGTTATGATGAGTAAATACTCTACAATAACCGCCACGATAGAGAGGTATAGAGTATCCACCAAGTAAGAATAAAGATTGCAAACATAGAAATTACATTCATGAAATAATCTCAACAAATCACTCAACACCCGCTTGATTTCTATCACGTGCAAATAGGATGACTCCTGTATTTTGAGCGTACACCGGATTTCATCAGTCATATCATATCATTTGGCCAGCGGTTATATTTTCAAAATCAGAAAATACTTTTACAACACGAAAATTATTCGTTTTCGTCTTATAAGCCGTTTTTGCACGATAGATAATTTTTTCTTCCTTTGAAAAATTAGATGGAAAAATAGTCACATCGGAGAGCATATCATAGTATAAAAGAAACTGTTTTACACTTTCCAGTCACTTGAGAAATGCGTCTGAGTCATTGTGATACCCACATTCGACACAGATTCCCACCTTTCCATTTCGGAACATATATCCGTCGGTTCAGCCTGGTTCCATCTCAGAAAAACCATAACACCTTCGAGAAAATGGAAAAGACTCTACAATAGCATTGCACGTTTCTTCTGTAATAATAAGTGCTGGGCTTCCGATGGATGGACTTGAGTGGAGATCTAAGCAAGCATCTGATTGATCAAGAAATGGTATAATTTCACGGGAACGTTGGTATTCATAGGATTGTCTCTCAGACTCTGTCATCGTAGTATCATCACGAAACATACGGTTCAGGTTACAATCTATCTGACGCACATTTGCGTCTATTGCACGAAGATTTCAATACAAGAGGAATACCTTTCATTTCTTGATTTTTAGCTGACTCGCGAGTATCTCGAGAGTCTGAACTCCACATACTTCATTTCCGTGGATTCATCAGAGAATAGTAAGTATTGGTCATGGAATTCATGAATCAATAACTATAGGGACAACTGGTTTCATATATAAAAAAGATTAATAATTATTTCGAGCAAAGAGAACACGTTTATCTTCATCATCATAAGAGAAGACTTCATTATATCCGAGATTCTGACGAATCGTATACATAGGAGAACTTCTACTCGTTCTCTGGAGAATAGCATTTACCTTATCAGAATTCTTTCGGAGAATTTCTTCATTTACCGCAACAAGGAGTGTTCCAAGTCATTTTCATCGATATTGAGGTGATATTCCGGTCTCAGACTGATAATACAATTCTCATGATGAGAGGTTAATATTGTTTTGTTGAAGATTTTGGATAAGGTTTTTCATTCTTGTAGGATCAATATCTCCAGATTCAGATAGTCAGAGTTTCTCTGAATCTATACCTATAAGGGTATCCTTCCATCACCAAGTAAATCAAGCAACATTTCACTCTTGAATCAACAAAAGACACTGGAAATATGTTTTTGAAAGTACCTTTTCTACTGATTCTTGAATCTCAAGATCAGAATAGAAATCTTCGATTCCTGATGAGCAATTTGGACAGAATTGAGGTGCATTTTCAAAGGTTGTCTTAAATCAGCAACCCGAAGAACACTTTACTCATTCCTTCCAGGCTGATGCATTAAATACATCTTTATATACACGCGTAATTCATGGGACATAATTCATAACATTCGTAGCATCAATAGAAACTACTTCAAAACCTTTTTGATTCAAAGTTGAATATGGGAGAGATTGTATATTTTTCATAAAATGAGAGTAAGAATAGAAATAAAAAAAACTGCTCTTATGGGGGCAGTTTTATAAATAAGTACATGGGGACATACTAAAAAACTGCCAATGCGAGACATAATGATGCCATATATTTTGCCAAGTATTTTTTCTTTTAAAGTAGATATACATAGAATTGAGTGTTAAAAAAAATCCCCATAAAGCAAAGAATGCCTCACGGGGAAAGTCGATTTATACTGGTTTTTACCTACGACAAAATTCCACACCGTGAGGGAGTGGTATAATGCCAAGATGCTGTAAAAATTTGTGTATTCATGCTTCTATGATAGATTTTTTTAAAAGAGAGTCAAATTTTTCATCTATAATATATCTTTTTCTGGAATAATCGGGGTGTTTTCTTGAAGGATTTCTTGTACAACAGAATCCTCATTATGCCCTTTGAGTTGAGGCCACTCGAGTTCTAATTTCTTAATCGTTTCAAGGAATACTTCAGCCACCTTATAATTACGATACCATTTTACATCGGCTGGAATTACATGCCATGGAGACCAGTCAAAATTCGTCTGTTCAAATATTCGCTCATATACATCCATATAATCATCCCAACGTTCCCGAGCTCGAGTATCAGAAGGATCATACTTCCAGAATTTATGCTCCAAGGTAATACGTTCTTTAAAACGCTTTGCTTGTTCGTCTTTTGACATGTGCAGGAAGAACTTTAGCACGATAGTACCTTCGTCAACGAGCATACGTTCAAAACAACGAATATGATCATATCGATTTTCGATTAATTCTTTTGAAAGATATCACTCAACCGAAGGAACGAGTATGTCTTCATAGTGAGACCGATTGAATATTGTTATCATTCATTTTTCTGGTGCATGCTTATGTATTCTCCAGAGAAAATCATGTGAAAATTCTTCATCGGAAGGTTTTCAAAAAGCAATAGCACGAAGCCCCATAGGATTAATTCCTGAAAATACCTTTCGGACCGTTCCATCTTTTCAGGAAGCATCCATTCACTGAAGTATAACAAGAATCGATTTTCGACCATCGGCATGAAATTTCTTTTGAATCTCAGCAATCTCAGATTGTATCTTTTCAAGACGTTTCTCAGCTTCTTCCTTTGAGATATCCTCTTCTGGAATAGTTGACATCTTACTTAAAACAATCTTTTTCTTAAACATAGAAAACATATATTTTAAAGTTATACTTTTATATTATAACATAATAATAAATATATGTCAATCTAACTATTTTTTCTTTGAGAGAATGAGGCTTCTATAAGAAAGAGCTTTCCATTTCCTCATCCACTCACTCGTAGGATAGACATGTCTTCCGGTATCTGTATCCCATACAATAATATGTGAGGGGGTCTTTTTAGGACCTATATAACCCAAGAGAGTAAATGCATGTTCTCCTACTAATCAGTATATAATCTTCCCCGTTGGCGTTACCCAATAGATATCCCTATTCTTTCCCCAAGTGGAACATGTATTCTTTCCTGCAATTCCACTATCAAGAATAATACCATCACTGATAGCATATGTGACTCCATCTTCATATCGAGGATCAGTACACCAATCTCACCAAAGCACCACCATTTTTCATTTTTCTAGTTGATCAATGAGGTATGTAAGATGTTTTTTGGGTGTAAGTTTTTTGGAAGAATAATATCATTCATTAATAATCTCAGAAGCAATATTATACCGAGTTGCGACGATGGCAAGCGGCCTCTCATAGACTCCATATCCTGTAAGTTGTCGTTGATTTCCATGAATACTTCATACAAAACCCATATCAGGATCTCACCAAACCCCTTTTTTATATTCTGATGCGGAAGTATCAAATGGAAGTTTTGTTATAAATTCATCTTCTGTCACTGAAACTCCAAGATATTTCAATGCTAATACGGTTGCTTTTATCTCACAGGATAAATGATATTTCTGAAGACGCAACAAAATATTACCCGTGAGATCAAACGTTGGTTTTGGAAATTTCTTCTGCTTAACACCTCAGAGAATGGATCGAAACTTTGCTAAAATATATCCTCGAACATTCTCAAGACTCTTTCGTGATTCATAATCAATAGAATGAGAAAGAATAACATCAATCGTTGCCATTTCTTTTGTTATTTTTTCAGCCTTATCAATAATTGGAAGCTCTTCTATAGAATCAAGGAAGGTATTAAGTCATCATAAATCCCAGATAGGAAGAAATAGCTTATCTTCATGAGGAATAACACAGCCATACGAATAACATCGTATATCTTCAGCTGCCGCATATCTCGGAAAAACAAATAAACTTCCAATAATTCCTATCTGAAGAAAAATAGAGTATATACTTCTCATATTACGCCTTCTTTTTAGTTGCGGCCTTTTTAGGAGCTGTCTTCTTTTTTGTATCGGATTCAGCCTTTTTTACCTTTCAAAATACATCAGGATTCTGTTCGAGCATGATTCATTTCACTTGCTCAAGAGTCAATGCAGGAATAGAATCATCTGCAATTTTCTTTCCTTGATATTTCAGTGGGATACTTAATTTCTTATAACGAATAAATGGACCATACCGACCATTTTCAATCGCAATATCCTCCTCTTCCCATCGTGATATATATCGATTCGCCTCTTTTTGCTTCTTTCATTCAATCAATTTTATCCCCTCTTTCTCTGTCAGATGAGCAAAATCATAGAGTTTTGGGACGTTAATGTACAAACCATTCCATTTAATGAACGGACCAAAACGACCCTTTCCTTTTGTTACTGGAAATCCCTCAAAAATAAATATTGGCTTATCAGCATCTTCTTTTTGAGCGATTAATTGCTCCGCACGCTCCATATCAATGGAAAGTGGATCTTCTCATCTTGGAATTGATACATACGATTCACCATACTTGATATATGGACCAAATCGCCCCATTCCAATAACTACTTCTTTCTCATTGAATGTACCAATATGTTTTGGAAGACCAAATAAGTCGAGTGCCACTTCCAATGTCACTGTTTCCATTGATTGATCGGGTGGAACATTTGCATATCGAGGTTTCTGATCTTCTCATAATTCATCCTGGGTTCCAATCTGAACCACTGGACCAAAACGAGCCATTCTCGTAAGAACCGTCATTCCGGTTTCTGGATCCTTTCCAAGAATGCGCTCCCCCGTTTCACGCGGAGCATCTCACATAGTTTCAATCGTAGAATGAAACGGACCATAGAAATCAGACAACATCTGAGTCCACATAAGCTCCCCACGAGCCACTTCATCGAATTGATTTTCTACCTTTGCGGTAAAATTATATTGCATGAAGGTAGAGAAATTCTTATCAAGAAAATCAGTTACTACGAATGCGATATCGGTGGGACGAAGTTTCTTTGCTTCAATTTCTATATATCCTCTATCTTGAATGGTTTGAATGGTTGGCGCATACGTTGAAGGACGACCGATTCACTCGGATTCAAGCTTCTTAACAAGTGCGGCTTCCGTAAATCGAGCAGGTGGTTGAGTAAACTTCTGGGAAGTAGTATATCATTCAAGGGATGCGGTTTCACCCTTTACAAGAGCAGGAAGTGTTGCAGCCTTTTCTTCATCCTGAGTATCATCATTATCATCTCATTCGATGTATAATTTCATGAACCCTGGAAATCGAATAACTTCTCATTTTGCCACCCATATTTGTTCTTCTTTTCCTGATGGAGAAAATGTAAATGTTGTAGTCTCAATCAGTGCTTCTTTCATCTGAGAAGCTACCGTTCGTTCCCAAATAAGCTTATATAGCTTAGCTTTTGTACCTTCGAGATCGACACTTTCTGGAGTTTTCTCGATATACGCTGGACGTATCGCTTCATGCGCTTCTTGTGCATTTGCTTGTTTTGTCTTGAATTTGCGCCCATTTGGGAGTGCGTATTCATTTCAAAATCGTTCACGAATAAACTTTTCAGACATAGAGATAGCAAGGTCTGAGAGGTTTACACTATCCGTACGCATATAGGTAATATACCCTTCTTGATAGAGCTGCTGAGCAATATCCATCGTCATCTTTACTGAATATCCAAGCTTTCTCGATGCTTCTTGTTGGAGTGTAGAAGTAGTAAAAGGAGCTCATGGAACACGAACTCAGTCCTTTTTTTCTACATCATTCAAGAGGAAAACACCAGAAACCGTTGTTTCAAAAAGGATATTTCACTTCTTATCTTGTTTTCGAACGATGGATTCTCGCGATACGGAAAGAGACTCGAGGAATGCGAGAGCATCTTCCTCTGTCTTCATTTTATGATTCTTTCCATGAAGCTTAGTAAATTCCACCGGAAAATGAATTCACTTCGCCTCCAAGTGAGCTATTACTTTCCAAGATTCTTCAGGAATAAAATTCTGTATCTCACGTTCACGTTCTACAATAAGCTTCACGGCAACGGATTGAACACGTCATGCAGAAAGTCCTTTTCGAACCTTTCTCCAGAGCACAGGAGATACCTCATATCACACGATGCGATCCAGAATTCGACGAGATTGTTGTGCATTTACCAGATTAACATCGATATGACGTGGATGTGCTATCGCCTTTTCAATAGCTGTCTTTGTAATCTCATGAAATACAATACGAGGAGTTTTTTCGATATCAAGATCGAGGGCATGACATAAATGCCATCAGATAGCCTCTCATTCTCGATCCTCATCGGTTGCTATCCAGACATTTTCAGCGGATTTTACCAGTTTTTTTAATTCTGTAACACGCTTTTTCTTTTCGGGTGAAATCTCATAAGAAGGAATAAAACCACCCACTATATCAACTCACATATTCTTCTCGGGCAAATCACGGATATGTCCGAATGAAGCTTCTACTTTATAATCTTTTCAGAGGAATTTTTCTATTGTTTTTCCTTTTGCAGGAGACTCGACGATAACAAGATTTTTCATACAAAAAGAATGTGTAAACAATAAAACCGAATACCTACCCATGTAACTTTTTCCCATTAATATCGGCGAACGCTAAAAAAAGTCAAAAGTTTTTTGCCTATTTCGACCAAAAAATAGAACAGACTTTTACTCGGGTGAAAAATGATATCGTAATTATATAACAAAAACTTACTTCGTATCTATTTGATACGATAGGTTAAAGCTTTTTATGACCGATTCTGAATATATAGAAATCAAAAAAAAAGACAAACTTTTTTTGAATTTTAGGAAAGAACACATATACTTCTTTATGTATACTTTTACACAATCCTTTATGAAAAAAACAATCATCATCCCTGGAGTTCTCCTTCTCTCACTTACTAGTTGTGCACTCCCAAGTAAGATGGAATCATTCTACGTA
>SSGK01000006.1 GCA_008015855.1 Candidatus Altimarinota bacterium
TAATTATACATTTTCGCTCCGTCCGAATGATGAATACTTTGGACGTGTTGCCTTCAATGTACTCACGGGTTGAGTAACGGATCTTGCAGGAAATGCGGTTGTTCCACCAAATTCAGCTTCTTACTGGACATTTATACCGTATTCTCCAGCAAATCTCTATACATATGTACGTATTCAGGAAACTCAGAAAACAGGAAATTCCTATAGCACTATTACTGCCACTATTGATTATGGAAATAATGGTGATACAGCGGTAAACTCCGGAACCCTCAATATTAAACTTGATTCACGCCTTACGTTCGTCGATGCATATATTGCAAATGATACAACGGGACGCCGCCTTTCGCTCATTGAAAAAGTATATGCAGACAGTACCAACACCGCTTGGTGAAACTACAATACTGTGACACACCTTTATACGGTTCAGCTTGGAAAAATAGCAGCAAAAGAAAGTGCCCGTGTTATTATCACAGCAAGAATCGTAAAGAATGGAAGTACTGCCATCAATGTTAAATCATCTATTTTCTGACAAACAGAATACAGTGAAACGGTACGAGAAAGTGCGGTAGATGATAATGATGCCATTGGAACATATCTTCTCAATGAGTATGACCTTCTTGATAATTATCTCTCTGGACTTACCGCAGCAACAAACCCTCTTAAGAAAAACACCTGTGGAACACTCGAAGAAGCGGTTCCATATGAAGAAATTGCCTTTATAGATATTACTGATCACTGGGCAAGAAAATACATTAAAAAAATGACTCAATATGGTATTGAGCAAAATGGACTCTATTTCTGACCAGATGCACCACTAACACGGGCAGAATTCCTCGGAATGATTGCGAATGCTCTCAGTTGTAAGTATTCATCTTCCGAACTTTCAGAGGCAATGCCAACATTTGAAGATGTATCAGAATCCTCATGGGTATATCGATATATCTGAGTGGCTGAATCACTTGGATGGATTAATAACACGACTGGATATTTCCGTCCAGATGATACCCTTACACGTTCAGAAGCGGTTCATATGCTGGTATCAATCCTCAATGGACTCAATGCAGAAACCGAATGACTCAGTGACTTTATGGATATTGAAGATACTCCATTCTTCCAAAAAGCGATTATTATCGCTCAATACTACGGAATTGTTGAAGGAACAAAGATTGGTGGATTAAACTTCTTCCTTCCGCACAATGAACTTCTTCGATGAGAAGCTGCAAAGATTATCAACAAAACATTCCTTGAATAAAAATTGCTTCTAATACCCGCCTCCTATGTCTCCAAAACTTCGTCTCACTCAAGTTCGAACCATACTCATTCTTATTGGAATGGGTATTGTTGGATTTTACCCTCAGGTACATGCTTTTATTGCAAATCCAGTTCAATGATTTAATACGGGACTTTGATTTGAAAATATAGGAACATCCGTCGATGATTTTGCTCTTGATAGTATTGGAAGAATTATTATTACTTCCTCTCAACAATCATCCTATGGAAGTAATGTTTCACATGGGATAGTACGAATTGGATCAAATGGAGGATTTGATGGAACCTTTAATCCTGGTGGAATCTGACTCGATGGCTACACGAATAAAATACTTCAAACCCCTGAATGACTCTATATTGGAAACCCTGGATGAGTCACTAATTGGTATAATTCCGTTCCTATTCGTTGACTCATTCGATTAAATAATGGTTGAAATCTCGATACTTCGTTTCAGGTAGCAGCAAATACCTTCTCTTGAATGGATTTTTCGGTGCTCACTCGTCAGTCAGATGGAAAAATTCTTACTGTATGAAACTATTTCGATACAGCTCTCTCACGCACTCGTTTCTTTTTAAAACGAATCAATACTGATGGAACAGTGGATACAACCTTTACCCAGAGCGAGTATCTTTCTCCATCATACAATGGAGTTACTTCGGTTATTCAGACAACAGATGGAGGAATACTTGTTGGGGGATCATTTACGGGAGTAAGTATTAATAATATCGTCACTAATACACCTCAACTCATAAAATTGCTTCCTGATGGAACCATTGATACAAATTTTTCAATTGGAACGCGTTTATTTTACTCAAGTTGTACCACTTTTCAGATTCCAACAATTAAAAGTATCGTGGAGGATGGAAGTGGAAATATCATTTTTTGAGGGAATTTTAACGCTATCCAAACAGCTATTGGAACACAATTTCGAACAGCCGTAGCTCGCATTTCTTCTACATGATGAGTTGATACTTCATTTAATCCAAATTCATGGCCAGCATGTAATGTATCCGTTGAATCCATTATTATAGAAGGTGATGGGAGAATTCTGCTTGGAGGAGATTCAACCGTAACCAGTTTTGGATGACTTCCGACAGGACCTATTTTTCGTCTGACAGCAACGGGAGGCTATGATGGATCCTTTCAGACAACACTCACAGGAACAACCGGATATTCTGTTAAGAAAATGATTTTGCAACCCAATGGAAGAATTTTGGTAACTGGAAATGTCGATAATTCTGCAAGAATCGTTCGATTTAATACCGATGGAACTCGCGATTTTTCTCTTACCGAAAGCGAAACACATAGTTTTGCATTTGGTTTTGAAATGGCTTCTGACTTTGATGCGAATGGGAATATTCTCGTTGTATGAGATTTTACTCGTTACAACAATCAATCTGCAACATGAATTGCTCGAATTCGCCCCAATGGACAACTCGATAGTAGCCTCAATACGTGAACAGGGTTTCAATGGTGAAGTGCGGTTGGAATTCAAGTTGAAAATGATGGAAATATTTTGATATATGGAAACTTAGATACTACGAATTACCGTGGAACAACCCTTTCATGATGTATTATTCGAGTCGATCCAAGCTGAAATCTCCTCGATAATTTTTCGAACTTCGAACTTGGAATGGGATATTGTGGAACAAATTTTGGAACAAGAAATCCACTTCAGATTCAAAATGATGGTCGAATAGTGGTTGCTGGCTTGGCTGGAGGCGTTGGATCTTGAAATAATCTGATACGACTGACTCAAAGTGGAACCATTGATACGATATTTGATACGAGCTAATATGAAATATTTAATATTCGCTCTTTTCAAATACTTCCAGATTACTCCTTACTAGCTTTTGGAGACTTTGATATGTATGTTTGAGGAAATCTTGTACGACACCATGTACTCCGATATTTCCCAAATGGTCTTCGAGATTATTCAATCAATATGGCACCATTTATGTATGGAACATGAACTGAAGGCGAAGTAATCGGAGGAGTGCTTGATGGGTCAGGAAATATGAATATTACTGGATATTTTCGAACGTATGGAGGAAATCCTAGTCAAAAATGATTCGTAAATGTCAGTGGATCATGAGTATACAATTCTAATTTTTCATATACTACCAGTTCACCAACCGGAGGTATTATCCCTAGTACACCATACCTTTTTGCAAGCGGAAATATTGCATTCATTGAGCATGATTGGCAATCATATTTTTCTACTCGACAACTCAGAATATTACATACCAGTGGTTCGATTGATACGAGTATCTATATGGGTACTGGTATTTATGGAGCGCCCGGAAAAATATATGAAGCCCCCAATGGAAATATCCTCCTCCTTGGAATGATGCAAACATATCTCGGAAATGGAAGCTACCATCATAGTATCCTGCTCCTTGAAGATAAGCCAGCAGCCATTGACCTTCTCGATAGCTTTGATACTGGTAATTCCCAAACGGACAATATCACACGAAATGTTTTTCCACTCTTCTCTTGAACGGGTTGTCTTGTGGGTGATACCATAACTCTCCACCAAGATTACTCTGATGCTATCATCGGGACAACCAATTGTAATACGGATGCTACCTACCAAATAAAACCAACAGAAGCCCTCACGGATGGAACCTATATCATGACCGTTCGTTTTCGAAGCAATGGCAATGTTTCAAAACATTCAAATCCTCTCACCATCACGATTGATAGTTCTGCTGCTACCTTCTCTTTTACCACAGGAAGCATTCTTACAAATAATACTACCCCTCAATTAACAGGAATTGGTGAATCAGGATCTACCATCCTTCTCACGGTCAATGGAAATGTATACACTACCAATGTAATCGGAAGTGGCACATGGGCACTCACAATTAGCAATGCACTTTCTGATGGCACCTATACCACCACTGCATATCAAACGGATATTGGTGGAACCGTAAGTGCGCCAATTAGCAATACAATCATCATAGATTCTACTCCTCCTGATGCACCGATTGTAAGTTATCCACCGAACAATATCACCCTCGGAAATGCAAATCCCTATTTTGCAGGAACGACGGAATCATGAGCCATTATTCGTGCAACCATTAATGGGAGCACCTATCAAGCAACCCTTTCATGAGATGTCACAACTTGGAATTTTCAAGCAACCAATCCACTCTCAAATGGTGCTAATACCGTCATTGTTCGAGCACAAGATCTTGCTGGAAATATTTCAACCGGAACGACCCTTACCATCAATCTTGATCCATCCATCTGAGATGCTCCGATTGTTATATATCCATGACAATGAGAAACCCTCAATATAAATAATCCCACCATTCTTGGAATTGGAGGATCCGGAGATCCAAGTCTGGTAACGATAGGAATTCTTGACTCTATTGAATATCCCGTAAGTGAAAGCCTTACCGGATGGCAATTCACCCCAGGACAACTCTCAGAAGGGATTCATACCCTTGTTATCCAGCAAAAGGATACAGAAGGAAATATTCTTTCTCAGCGTCTCTGAAATTTTAATATCGATACGATTGCTCCTAGTTCCCCTACTCTCACCTCACCCATTAATAAGACTATTACAAAAAGCTGATATACTGCCTATGAGGTATCAGGAAATTGTGAAAATGATACCAGCATACTCATTACTGGAACTATGAATGGAAATACGAATTGTATTAATAGCATTTGGAAGTACCTGTTTAATTTCACGTCTATTCCTGATGGAAATATATCCGTACAACTTTCATGAAAAGATGCTGCAGGAAATATTTCAACCGGAACAACCTATTCATTTATAAAAGATATTAGTGCACCAACGATCTCCCTTTCTTCGATTTATACTCCAGCGTCCAATACTCTATCAAATGATGGACAGGTTCTTTCTATTCTCGTTGATGCATCAGAAACACTTTCAGGACTCTCTCTTTCTTCATTTCAAACCAGTTCATGAATTGTTATGAAAAATCTCTCTCTTGTGAGTGGATGAACATCTCGATGGATGGTAGATATTGCTCCAATGAATGGAAGTGGCTTTGAATGAACACTTCAAGTGAGTATTCCAGCGAATAGTGTGACTGATGGAAATGGAAACCCAAATATTGCTTCCAATGTATTTACCTATCAAATCGATACACTTGCTCCGAATATCCCAAGTATTGTGAGTATTACAAAATGATGATCCAATACAGTAACGATAACTGGGACAGGACAATCAAATATGAAGATATTTGTATTTGATACTAACAATGCACCTCTCTGCAGCAGTAACGTTACCCCATCAGGTACTTGGGGATGTTCTTTCTATTACGTCTCTGGAAATCAAACCATAAAAGTAATTCAACAGGATGCGAGTAATAATACATCAGTACCTCTCTCTTACACCTTTGATCTCAGCTGAGATGGACCTACATTCTCTCTTACGCCGAATATTGATCAATCAAAGATTATTACAGGGTCAGTAAGTATTTCCATTCAACCGAGCGTTCCTCTCATGAATCCACTCACACAAACAGGGATTTCGATTACAAATGGAACACTCACTTCTCTGACTCAAAGTGGAAATACCTATACTGCAATTATTGCACGTGGAAACACAAGCAGTGGTATTTTGACATTTCAAATTCCCGCAAATGCCGTCACTGATTTTGGAGGAAGAAAAAATCTCGCATCAGAAAAGCTCTCATGGTACCATCAATCAGCCAATCTTGCAGCGACACAAACAGGATCAAAGTGAGTGGCAAATCTTGCGACTGATATATCTTATTCCGATGCAGGAAATGGAAATATCAACGTTCTCGTATATTTCAGCAATCACAGCGACACTCTCCTTGAAAAGTGAGTTCTTACGATTCAACTGGATGAAAAAACAATTTTTTGAAGTGGTAATTCGAGTCAAGGAATCGGAATATACAATGCTGTAAAACATACCTACACGGTAGATCTCTGAAGAATCTATCCATACACCTATGGCACAGTAAATATCGGAACCACTCTCAATGGTGAAGTGGTAATCGAACGCTGAGAACTTACAACTGTTGCAAGTATTCAATGATACGATGCAACATGACGCTCTGGTCTCGAGGCAGATGGAAGTGATAATTCAAAAACAAAAAAATATAGTTTTACTCCAACCAGTGTTACGGCTTCATACCTCTCTGGAACCTATGTTTATTCAGGAAATACTAATATTGGTATTGAAAATATCAATCGATGTTCCCTTGAAAAGAAGGTATCAAAAGAAAGCATTCTTGCAACGGATATAGCCAATCATTGGGCAAAGGAAAATATCGAACAACTCATTGAATATTGGATTGTAAAAAATCTTTCTCTCTTTCGACCAGAAGATAAGATTACCCGCGCTGAATTTATAACTCTTATCGTACGATCGCTTCGATGTTCGTATTCACTGGAAGAACTAGAAGACACGAGAAGTACTTTCTTCCGCGATGTAGCACCGAATGCTTGGTATAGTAATTATGTCTGATTGGCTGAGAAAAATTCTTGGATTCCATCTGATATTATCAGCTATTTCCGACCAGATGATTCTATTACTCGTGCGGAAGCTATTAGCATGGTAATAAGTGCTCTTGGAGCAACGGATACTTCCGAGGCAACTGGATTCTCCGATATTGGAGGCTTATCGGATTATCAGCAAAATCTCATACTTACTGCTCAATCACTCTGAATTGTAAACGGAGTCACTGGCTGAGGAAAAACCTACTTCCTTCCCTATAATAAACTTTCTCGAGCAGAATGAGCAAAGATGATACAACGCGCATTCCTACAAGATACCATCCCAGCGGAATAATAAAAAAACGGCTATAGCCGTTTTTTTATTATTTATACACAAAATATATAAAAATGTAACATGAATTTTAAAAGAGATTGGAGAGAAAATTGAATCCTCTAAGAAATCATGCTACCCTATTTATGTATACAAATCTATGTTCGCAAAAATCTCTTCTCATCTTTGAATCTATAAAAAATTCCTCGCAGCTGCGAGTATTTTGAGTATTCTCGGAAATTCCCTTCTCTATGCAGAGGTATACTATCCTCAGAATGGAGCATTTATTCCGAAGAAATACACAATGGTGCACTGAGTAGGGACACCGAATCAATCAATCGATATTACAGAAAAGTGAATTATCCTCTGTTCAACTACTATTTGAGCCAATGGAGAATGGGAATGTCCCCTCCTTTCTCTTACCGATGGAAGACATGACTTTATAATAAAAGAACACATTATTGCTCCTGGAAATATTGAGCTTGTTGCAGATGTGAATACTGGGGCAATTGGTTCAAGTCCAAAATATTTTACATATTCCAATAATGCTATTTATTTTTCAGCATACAATCCAACCTACTGAACAGAACTTTGGAGAGCTGGAACCGATGGAACATGAGCCACTCTCGTAACAGATATTGCCTCAGGGGCGATAGGATCGTTCCCGAATAACCTCATGGAGGCAAATGATACCCTCTATTTTGCAGCAAATGACACCATAAATGGCCAAGAACTTTGGTCAGTACTCGATGTAGGCTCTCCTGCAAACCTTGCTTTTGATCTCGTAGCAGGTACTGGATGATCCAATCCATCATTCCTCTCAAATATCAAAGACACTCTCTACTTTATGGCGGAAGATTCTGCATTCTGATGAGTGAATATTTGGAATATTGATGCTTTTGGCTTCCCTTCCCTTACAGTAAGCCCTACATTTCATCCTCTGATTTTCCTTTCCAACCATCCAAATTGAGAAATGTATTTTGCATCAAAGCCAGATGGAATGGGATATGAGCTCTCTTGGTATAACACTCAAACAAGAAGTAGTTATAAATTTAATATTGCTTCCGGAAGTACAGATGCATTTCCTTTCTATGGTATTTTCGCAAAAAATGATTTTTACTTCCATGCAAATGATGGAATCCATGGTTCAGAAGTATGGAAAACAAGCGTTGGAAGTACTGGAGCAGTCCTTGCTGCCGATATCATGAGTGGAACTGGCATGAGTTCAGAGCCACGAAATTTTACGAATGTAAATGGTACTCTCTATTTTACAGCCAATGATGGTATCCATGGTGTGGAACTTTGGAGAATTAAAGAAACAGGTGAAATATCCATGGTAAAAGATATACGTCCCGGATATGAAAGTGGTCTTCCAAAAAATCTTACCAATGCATATGGAACACTCTACTTTACTGCCAATGATGGAGTATACGGAGAAGAACTTTGGAAAATAAACAAAGAAGGAGAAGCGGAAATAGTGGAAGATATCCTTGCTGGATCTGGATCATCAGGGCCTTCGGATCTTCTGAGCGTTCATGGAAGTCTCTACTTTACAGCCACTAACAGTGGGACACTTCTTGGAAAACTCTATAAAACCACCCCTTCTGGATGAGTAGAACAACTCGCACCAAATATCACGATACAAAAGAAGGCAGCCCATCTCACGTATACCGATTATGGCATTTATTTTGCCGGAGATGATGGTTCAAAATGAGTAGAGCCTTATCGTATCCCGCTTGATGTATACACCCAGGAAATGCCATATACGGTAGTCGTTGGAAATATCCCTATGGATATAAAGCTTTCCTCTCCGATTAATACTGGAAGCCTTATTACCAATACATTTTCAGAGAAAAGTTTCCCAGTACTCATTGAATCAAGTGAAGTTCTCGGATCCGTCTCATTAACGGGTATTCAAGTAGAAAATGGAAATGCTTCCAATCTTCGACGTATCTGAAACAATTATGCCTTCGATGTTACGCCTTTTACGAATGTAAATAGCGGCATACTTTCGGTATGGATTGGAACCGGAGCAATTCGAGATATGTACGATGATCCGTTCATGCAAGCTTCCAATGCACTCAATTGGTACATGGATACCGATGAACCACATGCAATACTCCTCATACCAGAGAATCCATCAAAGGTTCTCACTGGTTGAGTATTACAAAATGGTATGAACATTCGCGTATATAGCAGTGAACGCCTTGAAGATTTTACACTTTCTGATATTTCAGCGAGTGGCGCAAATATCTCGAATCTTGTATGGAATAGCCTCGGATACTATTCATTTCAGATGCTTCCTAAGACACAATCAGGAAATATTGATATATTTATAGGAACCGGAACTGTACAAGATCTCGCAGGAAACACCAATCTCGAATCTTCTAATATGCTCCACTGGGAGATTAATACATCCCCTGCTCCTCAGGCATTTATCACCTCTGTACGTAACAAGGAAAGACTCGTTGGAGAAAATCTTACTATAACAGGAATTACTGCGAGTGGAAATATCACCTCACTTATGATTCAGGGAAATGGAAACCCAAGTACTATTGCATGTAGTGTGAATTCCCCTTACTATGGATGATCTATTTTTGAATGTCCACTCCCTGCAACACTCCAAAGTGGGAATTATAAAATCAATACACAAACCTGTGATGCGTATGGCAATTGTTGAACAGGAAATGTACTCGATATAGAAATAAACACGAATGCTGGAAATCTCTATACCTATTCACGACTTCAACACAGTGTAAATACTACTACCAACGAGCATACTTTTACTCTCTCAGTTGAATATGGAGAAAACAAATGAATTCCAATGATTCAATCATACATTGATATCGCTCTTGATCCAAATGTTGATTTTAAGGAAGCATATTTCATAACATCAAGTGGGTCGAGTCGAAAGATTAGCTTCATACCATCAGCGTATGCAAATGAAGCAACGGCATATGGAGAATACAATCCATGAACTCACACCTATCATGTCAATCTTGGTAAGATTTCTGCTCATGAACATGGAACTATTACCGTTATTTCTGAATTAACAGAGTGAATTAATGCAAAGGATGTGATGCTCTCATTTGAGACGACACTCAAAAGTACCGATGAAACAACGGGCACGATTCATGAAGAAAACTCTGAAGATAATATTGCAAAGAGTCATTACCTCCTTGGTGAGAATGATCTCATGGAGATATATTTCTGAAAAATATCAAGTCTTACCACTTCTCATTCGAGTCGATGTTCAAATTATGAAATCATAACAGACCCAACAGAAATTATTACACGAGATATTAAAAACCATTGGGCAGGTGAATATATTGCAAATCTGACACAATATGGAATTATCGGAAACAATCCATACTTCTCTCCTGATAAGCAAGTAACTCGTGCAGAATTTATTAGCATGTTGGTACGTGGTTTGAGTTGTAATTACACCAGTGAGGATTTGAGTATTATGAGTTCAACGTTTGAGGATATTCCAACAAATAGTAATATATCTCGTTATGTTGGAATAGCAGAATCACTCTGATGGATAAAAAATCGAACTGGCTATTTCCGACCAAATGATCCAATTAGTCGATGAGAATCGGTTGATATGCTTATGACCGCCCTCGGTGAACTCGATTATACTTCAACGGAATTTGATGATATAAGACAAGCATCTCTCTTTAAGAGAGCAATACTCAGTGCAAAATACCTCGGTATCATTAATGGACAATATACCAATGGGTTATCCCTCTTCTTTCCGAATAAGGAACTTATGAAGTCAGAATCAGCGAAGATGCTCAGCAAAGCATTCTTTCCAAGTTTTTCAGGATGAATAGTGAATCAACTTCCAACAATAACGACACTTCCTCAGGGAACAACTACAGAACCTACCACTCCTGATACCACTCCTCCTGATACAACTACTCCAACAACCAATAATGGAACGATTGATTCATTCGCAATTGTCGGCTCTAATACAGCTATTGTAACAATGAATAAAACATATACCATATCAGCTATGAAATGATGAGCTATTGATACCACCTATTCTGGAAGCTTCACTCTCTCATTTACCCCATCTAATTGTGCAACATGAGGATGAACAAAAAATATGAGTGCAAGCAATCTTGGTACCTATACTTTTAGTAATATACAATTTACGAGTCTCGGAACATGTACCCTTCAGGTAACCGATGCACGGTATGGTATCAGTTCAACTCTTCAAGTAAGTGTCACAACCCTTGATGGAGATGGGGGATGAGACGGAGGAACTGTCTGAGCACAATCCATCACTATTACGAGTCCAGCAAACAATATCACACTTCCGGCAAATTACGGATATATTAATGGAACCAGCTCCTATCCTGGATGACTCGTTCGTATCAGTGTCAATGGAACAATCGTTGCAAATGGAAATGCAAACAGTTCAGGAAATTATAGCATATACGTAAATAATCTTGCCGCAACCAATACAATTCAGGCAATACTCATTCACCCAACATCATGAGCCGAATTGGCAAGAAGTGCAAACTCCACCATCAATACTCGATAAATTTGTTTTAAAAAAACCCAGAGAAATTCTCTGGGTTTTTATTATATTACTCTTTTACGATGGTAACCTTTCCTCCTTTTTTTGTAAGTTGTTCAAGGATATCCATAATTTGTTTTCTTTGATCAGAAGAAAGTGATGTTCTATAATACTTCATAACAAAGTCATAGAATTCTGTAAGCTCTCCTGCAGAGAAAGTTGTCTTCTTGTATGTATCAACTACAAATAACATAAGACGGTTCAATGCTGCTCGCTTCATAACTACTTCATCCGCACCATTAATAGCAAATACGATTTCAGATATATTTGCAACGCTCATATTCTTTACCTGAGCAATAGTGTCTTCGGAGAATTCATATGAAACAGCCTTTTTTGATTTTGTTGCCTTTTGTGTTGGTACTGCTGCTACCTTCTTTGAAGCAATCTTTTCAGAAGTAAATACTGCTGGTTCTTTCTCGATTTTTTGAGCTTTTGGCTTATGAGAAACCTCTTCACATTCATCACATCCATCAGTAAAGATAGACCAGCGAATAATAGCAGTTACGAGTATTCCAAAAAGGAGAGCTGAAATCCATACAAAAGAAAACTGATATACCTTTTCATCGAAAACCTTTGGAATAAGCATCCATGCACCAGCATCAAGCATCACAAGGGTGAAACCAAACCCATAGAGAAATGATATAGCCCAAGCAAGACGACGAACAAGAGTATTCATAGAGAATAAGTGAAAAGATAAATATACCTCCATAGGTATATATGGAATGAACACTATACGTATTCAGAATATAGAAAAAATTATACGGGAAAAGTAAAAAAATCAAACTTTGAAAAAAAAGCATATTCCATATCATCAATATTACTGAATAATAATTTTTATACCTTCTATGGAACATCGCGCAAATAAATGAATTACTACCACCCTGATATCTATTGGTGCAAATATTTTTCTCGCAATCATTAAAGGAATTGCTGGAGTTTTTGGAAACTCATTCGCTATGATATCAGATGCTATTGAGAGTCTTACTGATGTTATCTCTTCTATTATCGTATGGATTGGATTAAAGATTTCCATGAAAAACCCGGATGAGAAACACCCCTATGGGTATGGTAAAGCAGAACCGATTGCGGCTATCATTGTAGCATTTTCACTCATACTTGCTGCGATTATGATTGTACGCTGATCACTCTATTATATTTATACCGAACCAAATCACCCTACTCCTGCATATTGGACCCTTATTGTACTCATTATTGTACTCATTATTAAATTCACCCTCTTTAAAAAAATTGGGGATGTCGGAGATGAGATAGAAAGTACTGCCGTGAAATGAGATGCATGGCATCACATGAGCGATGCTCTTACATCACTCTGTGCATGAATTGGTATACTTATCTGAATCCTTGGTTGACCAGCAACCGCTGATGACTGGGGAGCGTTGCTCGCGAGTAGCATTATTTTTTACAATGCTTACAATATATTTCGTCCTGCATTCCTAGAAATCATGGATCGTGCACCACATGAAGATATGATACATGAAATTACCA
>SSGK01000012.1 GCA_008015855.1 Candidatus Altimarinota bacterium
AATTCAATGAGTGGTCTCTGTATTAATAATATGTGTCTTGCTGACTGGACTGATTTGAATAATGTTGTAAAAAGTCGATGAACGGCTCATTATCTTGCAAAGTTTGATAGTGGTGGATATATTGGTGACTCTTCTCTTTATGAAACAGGTGCTCAATTATGGATTCAGGATATCAATGAAATTATCAATGATTGGTGAAGTTCACCAGTAAATCGTGGTGCTATTACTATTGCCAACTATTCTGCCTGACCAGCAACAAGTGGAACAAATCCTCTTCTAACCCTTCGCGATAAATCAGATAATAAAACATGTTGAATTTGGCTTGGCGTTTGAAAAATCCAATCAAACTGTACTTGGGATGGTTGAGCAGCATCTACCACAACGATTCAGAATAATGTTGTAAAATATGATGATACTGTTGGTACCATGACGGGATCGGCACTCTATAGTGTAGGAAATCAGATCTGAATCAACACAGCAACTCCAACCGCAGGATATGCTCTTGATATATCAGGATCCACTCGAGTTACTGGTAATATCGTTGCCTGAGCTGCTAATTCATATGATCTCTGATGATCAGCTATTGCACAAAGATTCCGAAATCTCTACGTAGGAACATGAATGATATATAACACAGGAATCATTGCATCTACTGCATGAACTCGTCTTCTTGTAGGTACATGAAATACAGGATCATGAGCATATAAGGCTGATATATATGGCTGATATGTGAATTCATCATCTGGTTATTGTATTAATGGTAACTGTGTAGCAAGTTGGACTGGAACATCTATGGGGCCATGGACATTCAATGGAACAACGAGTGTTTATCCAAATCAGACAACTTGGAATGTTGCTCTATGAGCATCCACCGTAACAGCGGGGTATAGGCTCGATATTAATGGAAACACTCGTTCTGTTGGTAATATTATAGCATCCACCAATAATACATATGATTTAGGGTCAACACTCTCATATTGGAATAATATATACGTAAGAACAGCAAATATCTCTAGTAGTCTTTGTTTGAATGGAAACTGTATTTCAAATTGGACAGGTATATCAGCGTGACCTTGGTCAATTTCAGGATCAGTTGTTTATAATAATACAGGAGCAAGTGTTGCTATAGGGAAAACAACAATCTGATCAGGGGTATATAAATTGGATATTGCGGGAGGATATGCAAATGTTTCAAGTGGTATATGTATTAATAATTCATGTTTGAATTCTTGGTCAGCTATCTTAAGTGTACTTCAGGGTTCTGGAAACTATCTTCCAAAGTGGAATGCTGCAGGTACTGCCATTGTTCCATCTCGTTTAAAAGATGATGGGGTTGATATCTCTATTGCCACAGGGTCTCTTCAATATGTAAGTATTACTCCTGCAAACAGTAGTCAATATAGTCAAGTATTGGTTTCAAGTGGGTGAATACTTAAGCAGTGACTTACTTCTCGAGAAAAGCTTCGCATATTTGCATATTCTAATTATTGACCAAATAATGATAATTCGACTCGTCAAAGATTATGTCTCGATACATCATCGGATACTACAAATTGTCGTCCTGGATGAGTTTCTGCTATAACAAATGTACCAAATTTTAATATCATTGATACAAAGTCTTATACTGGTTGAATAGGTGAATATATTCCTTCAAATGGTACAAGACCAGGATACTTTATATCATACTTTACATGAACATATTTAGTGGTTACTAGTTATACATTTACTTCAAATTCAATGACTACTGCAGATCTTGGATGTAATGTTTTTCCATATTATAGCTTATATAACAATGTTGGGTCACTTCCAAATCTTGCTCGTTTTGATGCAACCATGCCAGATGCGCATTTTACGATTGATTCCTCTAGTGTTATTAGTAATGTAGTGTCTTCTACTAATCTTCCAATTCCTACACAGAAAACCACCCGTGTTTGATCTCAATTTACATCAAATGTATTTATGACTCCTGGACAAGTGCTTTTGATGACTATATGAGTTCAGTCTTGTGCTTCTCGTGCAGATAGGGATATGTCACTAGTAATTAATCTTCAAAAGAAAATGACATTAAGTGTTGCTGAGTTGTAATAATAAATAAGACTTCTTAAGGAAGTCTTATTTATTATTATTTCCAAAAAGTAAAAATCCTCTTTATTTTTTATGAATAGAGAGGATTTTATTGTATGTTATATGTGGTGGGATTGGCGGGGCTCGAACCCGCGACCTTGGCCTTAAAAGGGCCCTGCTCTACCAACTGAGCTACAATCCCATAGGTGTTCTTTATAACGCGAGGGTATCATATAAAAAAAATAGAATTTGTCGAATTTTTTTTCATATTTTCCCTGTTTTTCCCTTTGAAAAAAAGAAAAAACGCGTATTATCACAGTAATGTTTTTTCTATTATTATGGTTGAATTTGCTTATTCTCGAATTCAGAAAATACTATCATGAATTCTTATGTTTTTGATAGTATTTACTCAAACCTTTCATGTTGTTTGGTTTCAATGAGTATCAGCTTATGCTTCTGACTATCGTGATATAGTTTCGATTTTTGTCGACAAAGAAACGTATGATGAATTTTCTTCTCAAATTCGTTGATATGCTCGTAATATTCAATCCTACCTATGATCCACACGGGTGGTAATATTTCCAGTTCAAGAAACCATTTCACCCTTTGCTATTGCATCACTTAATGAGAAACTGTATTATGAATGAGATGGGGATGGGATTTCTCGCCTGGTTGGAACGATTCTTATTTGAAACATTCCACTTCCTGTGGTTCATAGAGAAGGGAAGACTTTCGTAAGTGTTTTCCCGTATACCGATTTTACAGATAAGAGCTTTTTATTTAATTCAGAAAAAGGATATTATGAATACTCTAATCAGTATAGGGAAACTTCAGATGCTGATATTTGGCATTGAGTTATAAATCCAAATACAGGAAATAAATCAACAGATTCAACCGCATTACAAACCTTTTTTGATAAATCCGAAGACTTTTATGCTCAATCTGGAAAATACTCTGATGCAAATACCCTCGATGATCCTTATGTATTCTATTATGATGGATACCACGAACAGCTTGCTACCAAATTGAATGGATGGAAGTCGTATGAGCTTTACATGAAGCATCAAGAGGATATTTCATATAAACGTTGGAATAAAGATCTTGCCAATCAGATTACAAAAGAACAAGGGAATGTTGGAACAGAGGAAATGTGAGATATGGTTGATGGAATTGTTTCCCAACTTGAACAAACAGCTTCTTGATCTGATCAATTAGAAAGTGCTCTTGAAATTCAAGATGCTTTTAATAGTTGAGGTTTGATGGAAAAGCAAGAGAATCAAATGAATAATGTTCCCGACATTAAATCAAAGGAAATTATTCAAAATCTTGCCAAGCCATTTCATGAGATTATTAATTCTCAAACCATAGGGACTGAGTTAAAAAATGTGCATAATGCAGGAAGATATACTTCTGGTACAACCGTTCGTGCCGATATAGTTCCTCTTATGGTGACAAAACAAGATGAGATAATGAATAGAATATTGAAAGATGCAAATGGAGTTTTGGAATCTTTTACTGACAATCTTGTTGTGACATGAGGATTATCAAGAAAAATTCCTGTGCTTACTCAGATTCAATTTGATCGTCAAGAATTTACTCATTGGTTGTATGGATATCAGCCAATGGATCCGCCTTTTGTTGAATTAAAGACTACAGCAAATTATCAGTGAAATAATATTGCAAACTACCAGGGGTATTATATAGGTGCTGATCATACTGGGAGTTACATATATAAAAATTATTTTTTCTGAAAGGAGGGATCCGATATAGTTAGTACGACCGGGTGTACTATATTGCGATGAAGTTCTCGTCTCGTTGAGGCAAATAGAGCATACAATACACTTTTAGCTTTATCTGATGTTACTTTATTGCAAGATGATACCCAAGCACTTGCATGAGTAAATGGTATTCGTGATGCCTGTTTTCAACCAAATTCAAATGGTGCTGATATACGCACAATGACATATTGGGGATGAAATACTCCTCTTAACATAGATAATGCAAAAACAGCAGAAACGGGTTATATGGAGTTATGAGATCATAGATATGATTCTTTTGTTCGTCCGATTCTTGATATTGCCTGAATGCGTCAGGTTGATTCAGGATCATCGCTCATGGATACATATCATAACTCACCAGCACGTTGTCTTGCTCACGATGATCTTATTTTACAACCAAGGACAAAACAGATATGTAATAATTGGTTTTGGGATTCGTGATGTACTCCACCATATTGATCAGTAGCTGATAGTTCTTGGGATGAATGGAATAAATGAAGTTCATTTAATAAAAGACTTGCAATTAATGCGGATGATCTAAGATTTTCATGTTCCTCAACGGTTAATAAAAAGACATCAAATTCATTTGAAGAATACTACCAGACTATCCCAACAGCAACCTGTACTGTTGGGAATTTGAGGCTTGATAATAGTCTCGTGCTTTCCGGTTCAAATCCATGTATTCAATATATATACTCGGGTTCTGAAAATGGAGGGTATCAAATTATATCAACCTTTGATCCTGTTACAAAGAAGCCTATAACACCAATGGATCCACTTCTTTGAATTTTTTATGATTACTATAGGATAGATGATTCACGATATTTAAATATTGATTACAAGTCAATCCAGTCGGCAATGTTTCATAAGTCCCCAACGGATGAAGAATTATCAGTAGCTGAAGCTACTCAAATGACACCATGACTTGCTATTGATCGCGATAGGTATGTTTCATTTATTAGTGCTGCTTGAAATGAGCAGAAAATAGTATATCCAAACCTTTTTCGTATTGAATTGACTGACGAAGAAATTGTGGATATCGAAAAGGCAAGACTAGCAATCAAGAAGTTCTTAGATATATCAAGCACTGAGGTAAATGCCTTGATTGCAAGTGAGATTCCTCCAACCTCAGGCATTGCAAAAGATATCTATAATCTTTTTAAAAATGGCGCATATCCAACACAGAATATTGATTATTATGCTGTTCTTGAAAAAGATCCACAAGTTCTAAAAACTGTTATTCAAAACGTTATTTGGAATAATTTGAAAAATGCGACTGCAAAGTACTCATTCATCTTTGAGCATTATATTGATGAAAAAGGGAAGGATAAAACGCTCTTGCCACTTCATAGAACGGATTATGAAATAAGCTATATGGGATGACTTGGGAACGCTCAATGAATGAGAGTTCTCCTTGATCCAGAATGAACGGAAGAAGTAATTCCGCCATATATTGCCGATATTATGAAGGCATATGATACTGGAATTAATGCAATTGATGCTGCAAATGTTACAGAAGATACCTATAATGATAATGGAAATAAAACAGATGACCAATGTGGGTCGCCTGATGGAGTAAATATTTTCTTTGAATGGTTTCCGGCTATTATATGTTGGATTCAAACACTCCTTCCTCCTAAAATTCTTGCCGGATCTTGTACACCATCTACGATTGGTCAAGATTCAAATAATGATACTACGAATCGTGTAACTCCTCCTACCATTACAGGTACATGATATCAATGAACTCTCGCTGATTTTTTCAATGGTGGTAGTATGAAAGTAGTATTTGATAAGAATACTATTAATACAAATGATACCGTTACTATAACATCATTTTTTGAAACATCTTCTGGTTCCATCGTTGATTTTGATAATACGTATGATGTTGTTGGAACTATTACGAAGATTGAAGCGTATAAGGAAGATGGTTCTTTCGGTGTGGTATATCAGAGCGGCATGGATCAATCTATTCTCCGAAAATATGTCAGCACCGAATCGGTACTAACTTCTTGATTTACCAATGGAGAAGCTCAATTTTATATTGGAAGTCGATCAGAGGATGCAAATATCACATTTCAAACAGCAGTAAGAAGATATGATCCTGAGTGAAATCCTCTCCTTGATGTTACCAGTAGTCCAACAATATTTAAGATTCGAGCTGGTAATATTAATGTAACGGTTCAGAGTGGATCTGAAGTCGTTTCAAGTGTTCCAGTTCAATCGAATCCAAATCTTTCACTCGTTTTTGATGCAATATCTGCGAGCGGAGCAAGAAAAGAATCAGTATTTCCTTATACATATTCATTTATTGATGATGTTTCAGAAGAAATTATAGCAACAGGAACCGTAAGTGAAGATATTGTTCCATTTCCAACATCCATCTTTTCTCGTATTGGTGTTTATAAAATTGAGGTACAAGATGGTCGTTGAGTCTACGGTGTTTCTAGTTTTTCAGTGAATCCTTGAGAACTTCATGAGATTCGTGTAGCAGCATCTTCCAATTATCTGGTTCAATGAGAAAATACACCCGTTGTTATTCAACTCATAGATGCGTATGGTAATCTTACTTCTGGAGAATTGTATGATCTTGAGATCTCGGTAACCAATGGGTATATAGATGATTGAGAGGGGGAAAGAGATACGGTAACTCGTTCCATTTTAGATGGAGCACTTGTTATTAATGTTGGAACAAAAAATTCATGATCAGCAATTGTAAGTGTTCGAGAAAAAAATTCAGGAAAGACATGACAATCGAGTATACAATCTATTCCATTTGCAAAGTGAAAGATTACTCTCGGGAGTACTCCAATTGCAGGATGAACTGGTGTAACCGTAGCTATTACAGTGGTTGATCAAAATAATCAAAAAATATCATGATTTAATGGGGTAGCATTATTTGATTTCCCTGGGTCATCTGGGTTATTTTCTGGAAGTACGGTACAGATTATAAATTGAGAAGCATCTACACGATTCCTTCCTGGAACAGTGGCTTCAAGTGGTATACAGCCTCAAGTGCAAATTCCTGGAATTAAAAATATAGAAGTTCCTTCGATTGTAATTGAACCAAACGATCCAATGTATATTGAGATGCGTACCACTGGAAATGAGGCTTTTGAGGCAAAACAGTGAAATACCTATGAAGTAGTTGCATCATTACGAGATAGATATGGAAATAAAGTAATATCTCCAAGAAATAATGCCCAGGTTTCATTCCTTATACCTGATGATTATGCTCGTTATCTCCGATTTGAAAATGGGTCAACGGGTCAGGTTGTTCCATTATGAGCAAGCTGAACTGCTCGTGCTACTATTGTTTCGACTGGTATTCCGGGGACTTCCTATATTTTAGGTGAGGTTACTCCAGGACTTACCTCTGATATACAAGTCACTGATGGTAATGAAACAACCATTATATCGGCACTCTCAAATGCAGTGATTCGATTGCAAACCTATTATGTCTTTAATAAAGAGAAGGTTGATAGAATTGATTATAATTCTCTCTATACGGTTCTATTATGAGCTCCCTATTGAGATACAACCATTGAACAATATCTTGGATGAGAATTGCTTTTTAGTGAATGATCTCGTTGATTGGCAGTTACAACTCTTTCCGATGATCCATATATTCGTGAGACAGTTTGATCATTTCATCCAAATGGTGGCTTTAAATGACAACTCAGCACATCTCCTGAAGTTTCCGTAACAGCTCATACAGAGATGACGAATAATGGAATTTCCGTTGTATTCTATGATGAAACATACAAGGAAAATATTGCAAGAATTACTCCTCGTTTTCTTGGTACACCAAAAATGATTTCATGTGGATTCGCATCTGGAACAATTAAGGATGACTGTACTCTTCCAGACGTATCGCATATAGCAATTCATTCACTTGATTCTTCTGTTGTTTCAAATGTAAATGGAAATGTGCTTACACTTTCTCAGAGTGGATCTGCGGATGTATTCCTTGCTATTGATTCTGGGGGAAGGGTAACGAAACATCCTCTTGTAAATCTTATTCTCGATGAATCTCATGAAACGAATGGTATGTATTTTCGTATTGAATTTTCATGAACACCAATAGCGGAACTTATTTATTCAACCATATGAGATGGATCTATTTATAGTCCAGATACAGGTGCTACAACCGATGGAATTATAGTAGAAGAAACATCTTCTCGCTATACAACAAGGCATGCATTCAATGGGGCAACTACGAAAGATTCAAAGTGAGTTGAGATTTATAAAAAAGTCTCACCATTTGATAAACCAGAAATTGACGATGTTTTTTCTCGACCAGGTGCTCTTGCATGAGTTGAGCAATTTACCGGAAATGAATGACTTGGATGGAAAGGAATGAACAAGATGCTCCTCTCATTTACGTCTGGTGATACTACCGGGGAAGCTTCTAAGTTCTTTGCAAGCTATCTTACTATTAACCTCTGAGATCCAGTTGTTCATATTGATCCAAAGAAGGTTATAAAACACAACCTTGATAGAACCATTGGAAAAACCATTCTTATGGAGACACGATGAGTTATTACTGGATATAAAGTTTTTGATGTAAATAATGATGAATGGGAAGATATTGTGGTATTTTATAATGATGGTCATATACAGCTTATCATGAATATGTCATGAAAATGGCGTGATATGGGATATATTGCGTATGTTTCTGATGTAAAAGATGGTTTAAAATGAGTATGAGATTTTAGTGGTGATGGATATGAAGATATCGTTGTAACTGATCAGAAAGGAAAATTGATATTGCTTGATAATCAAGAGGGGCGTTTTACGAGAAAGAGTGTGAGTTATAATGAAAATGGAGTGACACAGACTCTTTCTGGAAGGTTAATCCAGTTAGAAGTTTTCAATATGGATAACGACAAAAATGGAGCTCATGATATTGATGATCTTGTTGTTATGACCGAAGAATGACAGATATCGATACTCTATTGATGAATAACCGTTTGAACAAAAACATCAAAGGAGTTTACAAGAAAAATAATAGAAGAAAATTTAGGAATATCTCTTGATACTAATGTTCGACACGATGGATGAGCTGTTTATTTTAATGAGCTTGTTATTCCTGATTCATTTAAAAACACAAATACAACAACATCTGGAACATGACTTGATACAATAACTGATGGTGCAATACTCTCCCATGTATATTATGAACGATCAGTAGACTACTATAGTGATGCAAATTTAAGTGACTATTCGTATCTTGCTTCGGATGTAAGTAGTACCGATGGATACTGAAATCCAGTTGATATTTGATCAGATGTTGGAAATCTTTTATCATGAATACCTGATTATGCTCGCTGATCCCAATCGGGAGATGGAATGCTTTCTTCTGTATCAGGGGATTCAAATGAAAACCCTGAAAGCAGAATATATATACGATCTGAATTTTCTGAAAGTGCGAATATTCTTGTTTCAAAACGATTTGAGCCGACTGGAGATACAAACTCATTGAAATCGGACGATATCGTAAAAATGGTTGTGACTATTGAAAATCAAGGAGCAGTAAATGCAACAAACTTTGAGTATCTCGATGATATACCTGATAATTTTATACTCAATCAAGAAAAGCCATATACATTACTCTATAATAATACTGGTTCTGAAATTTGATGAGTTTGAAGTGATATTGCGATTGATGATTCTTATTTTGATGTTGCTGTTCCTATTGGCTCTCTTCCTGCTGGATCAAAGGTAATGCTTACATATTATGTTAATGTCCTTCCTTTTGTCTTTGGAAAGATGATTGTAGGACTACTTGAGAAGTGAGAAGTAGGAGACGATGTTTGGGGTGATATTGCATTTGATACAAAGAATCGTTCTGAATGTGATCGTGATATTCTTATGTGGCGATCTATTGCAAATCGTGAATATGAAAAATGATCAAAGAATTTCACGGATGATACCTATTCAACGCTTGCCCCAGAAATTCAAGATGAAATGCTTCGAAATTCAACCGATGAGAATGGGAATGGTATTCCTGATTATGTTGATGCTGGAAGAGAAGATCCAAGTACGCTGCTCGAATATCAAAATGATGCAAAAGAGAAATTTGATGAAGTACAGGCTCAAGAAGCAGCAATTAGTACAATATCACCATTATTGACCTATAATCCTAATACTTGAGCAAGCACTTCGTCACCATCAGGAAGTGATATAGCTCAAATTGAGCAATCTATTGATACTTTGATGCGATGAATATCATGTTGATTTGGATGAGGTGGGTGTTTAAATATGCCAGTCAATTGGGCTCCGCTTGCTCCTGGAAGTGCACCAAATGTACTTGGGTTTCCAATGGGAGATATGTCAGCTGATACGTGACTTCCTATTTTCTCGATGCTTACTGGATTACAAATGACATGTTGATATGTTCCTTGTTGTATACCGGTTGTTTGGCCTGTGTCGCCTTTAGCGTATGTTCCTGGTCCAACATGTTGAACTCCATCTGCATGATGATATCTTGGAACTTGGTCACCGCAAAACACGCTTCGAATCTTTGTAACACCAACCCTTACTATGTGAGCAGGAGTTGCCGTTTGTTTCGGTGGTCCTGCGATGCAAGCAAATGTTACAACTCCATTGTGGCCACTCCCTCCAACGGCATGATGTGTTGTAGCTGCTGCATCTCTTCCATTTTGTAAGGAAGATGGTTCTGACGGGGATGCTGAATGAGTGAGTTGAGTAGGTACTTTTACTGATACATGGAATGCTGGAAGTCAAACAAGCTGTGATGTAGTCGCAAATCCTGCTACTTCAACGGAGAAACAGGAAGTTATTACTGAAGTGAATGAGTATATTCGTACGGGTAATAAAGATAATCTTCAGAGGTTATACGTACAAAATAGAAATAATGCCTCTTTCCTTAATCAACTTTCTTCTCGTCCATTGATCTCTATGGGAAATTCATCAAATGGAGATGTTTCCATTGATTTAGAGATAGATCCAAAGGCTGCAAATATAGGCGATGTAGTGAAGATTAAAAATATTCGAGTTCCAGCATTTCCAGAATTTATTATGGATTGGGTAAATAGGCAAGTAGAGGAGATTATTAATAAGCTTACAATTCTCCCAACTCTTTACATTATACTCCCTGATGTATCGAGAATGTCTCTTGATGGAAATCTTGATGGATTTACTGATAAGATGTCCGGATTTATTAGTTGAGCTAAGAATTCTGTAGGTAGTTTTGGGGATAGATTTTCTAATTCTTTGAATGGATCAAATCGAAAATACAATAGCATAGGATGAACGGCTGTGTGACTCCGTTCTGCATATGAATTCATGAATAAACTCCCATTTATTCGTGTACGTACTGCGAATATTCCAATCAATATTCCTTGGATTGATGGAGCTCAACTTGAAAAAGAAATCGCAAAACTTTCATCTCAAATTGATGCGTATAAAAAAGAAATAGATTCTAAAACAAAATCTTGGGAATGAATTGGTGCTGATAATCTTCGTGCTGGAACGAGTAAATTTATCTCGTCTCTTGAAAAAAATCTTCGTACACTTGAGGATTACAAGAAATTTCCAGAAAAACTCCAGAAGCTTCTTACTTGGAAACAACGATATATTGAACAAATTGTATGTAATATTCGAACGATTGAAAAAATGCTTGGCGGATGGTTGAAAGATAATGCAAAGCGTTTCAAGAAGTGGGTAGAATTCATCATTATTATTAAGTCAATCCTCAAGGGGTGGCAAGCAATTATCGATTTGTTTTCTGGATATCAGCAATCATGTGCGGTATGTAAGAATGAACGATATGATCTTCGTACATGGAAGGTTCGACTTCTTTCCATGCTTATACCAAAGATTCCTGTTATTAAATTTCCTCGATGGCCTGATATTGTCTTAGATTTACATAATATTCGCCTTGGTCTTGATATCGTCATGCCGGAATTTACTATTAAGCCAGTGCCAATTATTTTACCGAATTTGCCAAAGCTTTTCCTTCCTGATGCGCCAAATGCGCTCATTAATATTCCAGCTATACCGACGCTTCCAGCCCTTCCAAATCTTCCAAATCTTCCGGATCTTCCATCGCTTCCTCGTATTGAGCTTCCAAATCTTCCTCCACCACCAAAGATTCCAAATCTCTTTGGAGGAATAGCAGGAGTTCTCGATATATTAAAACTCCTTATCAAGGTAGTGTGTTATATGCAAAATACACCACTTGTTCCAGAATGATATGCTGGTGAGAGAATTGCACAACTTACTCAAAGACAAGGAAAAAACCCTCTCGACTTCCTCAATCTTGATATGGCATCTATGGCCGATCTTCAGATTCCTGGTATGAAAGAAATACGGGTAAGTACGTATTTAAACCTTGAATTAAAGACCGATTTTATTGCAGAGGCTGCTCGACAGATTGTTCGTCCAATTAATGAGTTTGGTGCAGACATGCGATGACTTCTTCCAAAAGAAGTAGGGACGACTGTTGATATGCGAAACACGGTTCCAAAGAATATTCGCTTGAATTATAATTCAGAAACATTGAAAAAATGAGATGCAACACTCTTTGGAATTATTTGAGATAAGGATTTAGGAGAATCAGATATTGAAGAATTCAAGAAGATTTTTATTTCGGAAGTGAACAAGATAGAGAATCCATTTGTAAGAAAGCAATTTCTTGATATCTATTCTGAAATGATTCATCCTGAGATGGGAGATGCAAATGAATTCATTGCTTCTCTTGAAAAAGATCAGAAAGAAAGATTCCAGGAAATTTATGATTATCTTGATTCCGAACAGAAGGAAGTTCAGAATTTTGAAAATGAATTGAATCGACTTATAAAGAATTATAGTAATTCGGATCTTCTCTCTCGTTTCTCTCCAAGCACATCAGTACAAATGGCTGAGAGTTCTCAATCGAATAATGCAATAAATCCGTATATCGAGAAGATTAATGCTCGTTCCGAATGAGTATTTGATGCTCTTTATCAAGGTAAAAAAGATTCATATGTATCCGCACTGGAAACAGAAGGTACTATATTGAGTAATAAATTACGTTCCATGAGGCTTGCTGTAAATGATGGAATAAACACTTCTTCTGAATACAATCCAATGAAATCATGAGATACTTCTGTACCAACCTCTGTATATCAAGGAGTGTATGCGATTGATAGTGGTTGAAATCGAGTATGGCTATTTGATTATTTTGATGAATTAAATGGGGAAGAAGAGATTATACGTGTTGATTATGATAATGATGGAGATAGAGACTATCTTTACATGAATGGGAATGGAATATTCTTGAAAGAAAATCATGAATTTACTCCTCATAAAAATCGTGATACGGCTGTTCAAGAGATTTCAAGCATCTCTCTTGAGGATGAATTACTTTCTCCTGCACCGAATTATTTTCATGAAGCAATTACCACGCCGAATAGTATTAATGTTACGTTTGCCCCTATTCGGAAAGAGCTTGATGATTACTTCCGATTGGAGTATTACAACAGAATTTATGAATTCGATCTCAATACCTCTATTCCACAAAACTCTTCTTCATGAAGACATGTGGTTGATTTAACACCTGTTTTACCACAGAGTGATGGTGATAGAGAGCTCCTTTCTTGAGCAATAGTAATGAAAAATAGGGCATATGTTGATAATATGGTCTGAGATGTTTTAATATTTGGTCCAAAACTTATTAAAAAATCTTCAAATGATAGCGCATTTGGAGTTTCTGTATGAAGAGATGTATATGTATGAAACTCATCAGCCACCATCTCTTATCGCAATAAAAATACTGATACTTGGAATGAAGTTACCCTCCCAAAAAATATACGAATTCGATTCCAATCTGCCATGGAGGTTCGAGTAGAGTCGGGAATACTTTATATTAACAATGGTATAAATTCAGATACTCCAATGAGTATATATGAATATGAGAAATGATTCCCTATTTTACCGGATATGAAGATTGTTCCGGCTCCAGGTACGAATGCTCGTGTTGATATTTATGCTAATGGGGTAATGGATAGCGTATTTGGCTGACAGGATTATCGTATGATTAATCTCTGAACAAAGAGTTCTTATTATTCGGTTGCATTTGATGAAGAAAATGCATGGTACCATGCTCGAATGTCTACTATTTATCCAGAGGGACGAACATCAAACGTTGCTCTCACTCTTATGTCTCCTCAATTTGAGTCAGACAATGAGCCTCCATTCTTTGATATGGATAGAACACTCTATGTTCCTGTGTATACCAGTAAAACCTTGGAACTTCTTGACCTTATTCAGGATACATCTGGCTTATCCGAAATACAAATGGATATTGATGTATCATCGGATGCAAATGGAAATGGAATTGTAGATGATGATTTTGTGTCGTTATCTGATCCGAGTCTATCATCCATTCCACTTTCTCTTGTCTCAAATAGTGATTTTGTTGTAAAACTTTGAATCTTTGAAAAATTATGAATTCACCAGGTTCGAATCAAAGCAGTCGATAACAATAATAATAGCTCAGAAATGAATGTCTCAATTATTGTTTACGCTCCAATTCCAACTATTGAATGAACAGAGAATAATACGCTCTCTGGTTATCTTGATGAAACCGTTTATGGTGAACCAGTTGATATCGTTCGTGTGAGAGATGGAAATACTTCAATTGTGAAGCCAGCAACTCCACAAAAATATGATGCTGTTATATCACTTACAGGATGATTCTTTACGGGATCATATAATTCAAATATTCTGACAGCTTCCGGACAGGTTTCTATTAAGGATGGAGAAAATGAGGCATGAATTGTTCGGGAGGATACTTGAAAGATTCAAAGCTCTCGTTCAATTGATGTAATTCCTGCGACAGCTGATGCTCCAATGCAATTAAAAATGGATAATGTGTACTATCAAAATATTATACTGAATCCAAAAACAACCAAGTTCTACTCTACTTCAGATTTTGGAAGAGTTTCTGATGAGGGTGTATACATTAAGATGGAAAATCCAGCATACTCATATATTCAAAATCCACTCACTTCACTTCTTTTACCAGGAGGAATAAGTGTTATATCATGAAATGAATTTATATTTGGAATTGCGACAGATGGAAACATCTATACAAATGCGACAAATATAACATTTGAATACACTTCTTTAGGAAATTATATTATCATCAAGGCAAAACAAAACACTGATACTATTGCTGAAATTTTCTATAAGATACAAGGTATATTTGTTGCCCGCTAGAACAGAATAGGGCTCCATACTTGCAAAAAATATTTTCTATTGTTTTTTAGAAGTTTTTTGCTATTATGCACGAACAAACTTTTCATTTTTATTAAAGAAATATTATCAATTTATTCGTATGCTTCCAAGAGTTACTATAGTAGGACGTCCAAATGTTGGGAAATCAAGCCTTTTTAATATGCTCACGAGGCATAAGATTGCAATTGTCTCTGATATTGAAAATACAACGAGAGATATTATTGAGTATGAGGTATATGATCAAGATAACCATATGTCATATATTCTTTGTGATAGCGGTTGATTGGTAGTGGGTACACAAGAAAGCATTCTTGATGATGTTCGAAGTCGTGTAGATGATGCTATTGAATCATCTGACATTATTCTTTTCGTAATGGAATATAATAAGATTACGGAACTGGATGAGGTAATTGCTAAGAAACTTCGAAAGAGTCGTAAGCCTATTATTCTTGTGGGAAATAAGGCTGATAATATGAATCGAGCCCTTGAATCATATGAACTTTTGTCTCTCGGATTTGGTGATGTTATTCCAACAAGTCCTGTGCAGCATAGAGGGATACAAGACTTACGAAATGCTCTTACTGTTGAATTGAAGGCAATTGGTTTTACTGAGACAGAAGAGAATCCAATGAAGGATAATTCTAAGCTTCACTTGGCAATTATTGGACGTCCAAATGTTGGAAAATCATCACTCGTAAATGCTCTTTCTGGAACCATGCGTTCTATCGTTAAGGATTTACCAGGGACAACCAGAGATTCCATTGATACCGTTATTGACTGGAATGGGGAAGAGATATGCCTCATCGATACTGCTGGTATTCGTCGTGCTGGAAAGATTTGAACTGCAAATATTGAACAATGGAGTGTTCTCCGTGCTGAGCGCGCAATTAGTCGATCTGATGTTGTTGCCGTTGTTATGGATGCTTTTGAATGAGTATCTCATCAAGATCAGATTATTGTATGAAAGGCTCTTGAAGAAAAGAAGGGAATTATTCTTGTGATGAATAAATGGGATAAGGTTCTTTCAAAACCAGGAGTAAATACGGAAACTATTTTGGATAGATATATGACGTATTTATCGAAGAAGTTCGATTTTCTTTCGTATGTTCCTGTTATATTTACTTCTGCGATTGATGGGAAGAGAATTGATCGTGTTTTTGAAAATGCGCTTCTTATTCGAAATGAGCGAAATAAGAGAGTGAAAACGGGGGTATTTAATAAATTTCTTGCACAAATTACTTATGAACATGCTCCAACGGGGAATAGAAAATCACATAAACCAAAGGTATATTACGGATCACAGGTAGATGTGAATCCACCGAAATTTGTTATTTCCGTAAATAACTCAGATCACTTCCACTTTTCTTATTCACGTTATATCGAGAATAAGATTCGAGAATTCTTTTCTTTTGAAGGAACTCCTATTATTGTTGAATTAAAGAGTCGTAAGAGTATTTATAAAAACAATGACAAGGATAGAAATAATGATGAATCAGATGAATAAGAAGTCTCTTTGGATATACTGTGCTATTGGTATCGTATATATTTTATTGAATGGTTGGCTCTCGGGAATACCTTCAATGCTTCAAATGTTGTTGCGTTCAATTATTCTCATTGCATTCCTCCTTTCTCCTTATTTCTTTTATACAACTCTTTTTCCATGAAAATGAGGGGTAAGAAGATTTATATCTCTGGCTATTCCTCTCTATTTTATAGGATTATTTTTAGAAATACTCCTTTTTATCATACTAATGGGGGTATCATATTATTATAATGCGCAATCTCCGGCAACAATGTCGCGTATTACACTTTCGAATTCCGAAAAGACGCTTATTTTTCAAGAGATGTCTCATATTGGAACAGAAAATTTTTATGCTTGTGCATGATCAGGGGTTTCAATGCTCTCAAATTCAGGATTTCAAGTATATTATGAAGGTGTTTGAAGTGGAACTGTTGAAAATATGAAGACCTTCCAGAAGATGCTTTGAATAGAATTTACCGATACTCTCTATGAGAGTTTTGCTCAATCTATCTGAATGCGATCACAGAAATATGAATCGTTTATTCCATGAGAGATATTGCGTACGGCAAAAAATGTTGATATATGAATTGATACGATTGTTCAAATCGCAAATAGTAAGTACGGATCATGATTCTATAGGGAATCAGTTCCTCTTTCGATTGAATCGGATATTATAGGGTGAATATCTCAAATGACAGAAAATGAAAAGAGACTCTATTCCTATTTTATACGAGGTATCCTTAATATGATGGCTCATAATTCCCAAGAAATGTCGGTATTTTGAATGAATCAGGAAATTATGGATGTAATACTTCATGAGAGAAATAAGGTAATTTCAGAGAAGATTCAAACATCCTCTGATAGGAAAATTATTGCTTTTTACGGTGCTCTTCATTTCAATGGAATATTCGAGGAACTAAAAAAACGTGATATTCGTTGGAAGGTGCTTCAGATAGAAAATTGTTATCCTTATTAAAATACTCTTTTCAAGTTAAAACATGAAAGAGATTTTGATTTAAGCCTTGTTCATTTATAATATACACTACTTTTTTAATTTTAATTTAAATCTATTTTTCAGATGAAACCTATCAAGAATAAAAAAGAAAAGAAAAATCCACTTCTTACTAAGAAAGAAGCCCCAAAGGATGGTAAGAAATGAAATATTATACTTACGGTATTTTTAAGCTTTCTTCTCGTTGGGCTTATTGTTAACTATTGGTATTCAGGTGCTTCAAATGAGAAGGTAAATACTCAAATAGGGCTAAATCAGCTTACCGCAAATTATAAATCTGGTATCTACGAGGAAATCGTTGTTGCTTGAAATGTTATTGAAGCAAAAAAATTCCTGAATCAATGAGCTATAGTAAATGGGGGAGTTCAGATTCGCCAAATCGATAAATTAACCCTTCCTACGAACGTAAATATTACGGATATTGGAATTGGGAATACAAATAATCCAACAAAAATCACACTCAAGGATCAAACTTGGTGAAAATTTTGGATGGATTTACTTCCGAATCTTCTTGGAACAATCCTTTTTGTTGTTCTTCTCTTCTTCATATTTGGAAGAATGTCTGGTGGTGCCTGAGGTGGTCCCATGGCATTTATCCGAAGTCGTGCTCGTATATATGATCCAAATGAGGATGAAAAAATTACTTTTGCTCAAGTTGCATGAGCAGAGGAGGAAAAGGAGGATTTAAGAGAGGTGGTTGATTTCTTGAAGAATCCTACAAAATACAAAAATCTCGGTGCTAAGATTCCACGGGGTATCTTGTTACAGTGACCACCAGGTACATGAAAGACACTTCTTGCCCGTGCTGTAGCTGGAGAATCAAATGTTCCATTTTTCTCTATTTCTGGTTCTGAGTTTGTTGAAATGTTTGTTGGCGTTGGTGCCGCACGTGTTCGTGATTTATTTCGTGATGCGAGAGAAAGAGCACCATCTATTATTTTTATTGATGAAATTGATGCAATAGGAAAAAAACGTTCACCATGAATTGGTGGATGACATGATGAGCGTGAGCAAACACTCAATCAAATACTTACCGAAATGGATGGGTTTGATAATGAGACCAATGTGATAGTTCTTGCTGCAACAAATCGATCTGATGTTCTTGATAGAGCTCTTTTGAGACCAGGTCGTTTTGATCGAAAGGTAACAATTCAGTTACCGAATCTTGAAGATCGTTTTAAGATACTTGAAGTACATGCAAAATGAAAACCATTCGATGAGTCAGTTGATCTTCATAAGGTTGCATCAATCACTGTGTGATTTTCCGGTGCTGACCTCTGAAATCTTCTTAATGAGGCAGCTATTCTTGCAGGTAAATGAAACCTCAAATCAATCACTCAGGATATGATTCAAAAGTCTATCGAGAAGGTTATTATGTGAAATGAAAAGAAATCCCTTCGCATGACTGACTATGAGAAGAAACTAACAGCATATCATGAAGTTGGACATGCACTCGTCTGAAAGATGTTACCACATACTGATCCAGTACATAAGATATCTATCTTACCACGTGGTGGTGCCGGTGGTGTAACATGGTTTCTTCCCGAGAAGGATAAAACGTACACTTCAAAGGCAAAATATCTTGATGAACTTGCTACGTTGTATGGATGACGTGTTGCTGAAGAAGTGTTTTTTGGATCTGAGTATATAACAACCGGTGCATCGAGTGATATTGAACGTGCTACTGAAATAGCAAGAGCAATGGTTATGAGATTTGGTTTTGATCCAGATATCTGACCTGAAAATTTTGCTCCTGATAGAATTGAATGAAATTTCCTTGGAGCAGAATCTCAAGAGAAGGCGATATCTGAGGATACACGAAGAATGATTGATACGAAAGTTCGTGATATATTAAAACAAGCCTATAACCAAGCACGTGAAATTATTACAAAAAATAAAGACCTCCATGAGAAAATTTCCCAGGCATTGCTTGAGAAGGAAGAGATGTTAAAGGAAGATTTTGATGCTTTCTTTGAAGCTGTAGAAGGTGTACCCGTAAAGAATCAACAATAAAAAAAATCAGGATTAATCCTGATTTTTTTTATATTGCTTTAAGATGTTTTGAATCTCTTTATCTTTTCTAAATCTTGCAAATTTGTGAGTTCCGGTCTGTATTTGAGCGTTACACGCGATATAAGGGTCCCCTTTATTATCGAGCCATTTATGATGTACCGGACGAACTGATACCTCGAGTTCATATGTTTCCCGAAAATAGGATTGTACTCATTTTCGAATATCTGTTCATTCGAGGGGATTGAGAATAAAGGGTGTGTATTTTTCTATGTCTTTAGAAAAATATTCTCTATGATTTTCATGAAGAATAACGACAACTTTTGCATCCTGGAGTGGGAAATATATTTTTTTAACTTCTGCCATCTCTTCTTTTATTCATTCTGTTGTATAGAATAGGCTCTCCTTTAAAGGATATTCCTCCCAATTTATAAGGGTTTTATTGTTTACATCGATGATACTTGAAAAATCCATAAATGCCCCATTGATAATGGGTATATAGATTTGATTTTCCTTCTTTTTAAAAAATTGTTGAAAATCATAAGTAATCCCTTGCTTTATTTCCTTTGTTAATTTATTAAATCTGCTTCCAGTATAGTAGCGTGCAAATATTTTTTCTATATTGGTATCCCATGCAATTACTGGATTTCCTAATGCAAATGAGAGAATAGCATTGGCTGTATATTCTCAGATTCATGGAAGTTTTATGAGTTCATCTTTTGTTTTTGGGAACACTCCATGGAACTCTTCTGATATAATTTTTGCAGTTTTTAGTAAATTTCTTGCACGAGAATAATAACCAAGTCATTGATAATAAGGAAAAAACTCATCATAGGATGCTTTTGCAAGGCAATGAATATTCGGATATGCTTGAGTAATTCAGTTAAAGTATTCTATAACGCGTGACACCTGCGTTTGTTGGAGAAAGATTTCAGATAACCAAACATAATAACATCGTTGTTCTTCTGAATAATGTTCTAATCATCGCCAAGGAAGTGTTTTTCTTCCATTTATTTCATACCAGGAGAGAATTGTTTGAAATGGGAACATGAGGATAAAATTATTGATTGGTTTGATTGATTTAATATTTTTTTTCATACAATGGTGAGTATATAATTTCTTCCCATTGGTATATGAAAAAAATATTTCAGTACTTTCTTGTTTTTATTTGATTTATATCTGTAATTACATTAGGGGTGTATGCTCTTGATGTTCAGTCAAAGACGCTTACAACCGTTGTATCAGACGGTTATTATAGGGAAGGAAGCTCTTGGCGTTTTATAGTTTCTGAACCAAGACCATTTCTTGGGATTATTCCAGTTCAGGTAACAAAGAATTGTACTGATTTAAAGGATGTTGCATGTGCATTACTCGATATTGATGCTATTCAAAAGAGTATAAAAATCAATTGACTTATTCAGAAGGAGCTCCCTAAGGGGATATCTGCTTCCCTTACGAATACCTATACATTTATTTTGAATATTTTCCCTGAAGCAAATATTCGTGATGGTGATGAAATTCATGTAGATGTTGGAATTTATAACTCTCTTCAGAAAACAGGATACAAATTAGCCCAAGATATAATTCTTGTGTACCGTAAAAATGATCCGATTCTTACAATTGATTCCATTTGAATACCGAAAAACAAAGAATATAGAGTAGTTGCTGAAGGTTTTCGTTCAACCAATATCCTTACAACGATAGATTTTTACACTCTACAAAGAAATGACCTTGGCCAGTGTAGTTTGGAATCTTCCAGGGATTTTCAGAATGCTTCTTTTGAAGTAACCGAGGCATTAAATGAAGGAATGAAATCAACTGCATACATTAAGATTCAATCACCAATTCAATATAATGCAGAATGTCTATTTGCTTCAATAAATGGTGAAATGGCATTGGTGGAGAATATGACGATACCCGAGTTTACTGTATCTTGAGAGGTGTGAGTTCAGCTCTCCCCAGAACTTGATATGAAAACAGAGGTGACATTTTCATTCTCATCCCCCTTATTTATCGAGAGTGGTTCGGTAAATTCAGAAGAATTTATTGATAATCGAACGAAGGCAAAAGTTGAATTTTTGAAGCATCTTTCAATTTCTTCTTGAATTGAAGCAAAGATAGATGATTTGGTATTATATCCTAAGAAGGCAATACTTCTTTTACCACTTTTAGCTGATAAAAAATATTCATTTTCTCTTGATGAATTGGAAGATATATATGGTCAGATTACTTCTCTGGATTTTCCTGTGCAAGTAAAAAGAGAACCGTATCTTTCTGTAAAGACAAAAGAGCGATATCATACCTTCTCAAAACTGCAAAATCCTGAGTTCCAATTATATTCTTACTGAATAGGAACAGGATCTCAGGAGATTTCTGTTTGTCGAGTTTCTTTGGATAACTTTTCTCGTTTGGAACAGATATATGATGTTGGGAAGAAGGGTGATTCATGAATACTCTACAGTATTCTTTCTTCATCTTGATCAGGGGTATATGGTTGTGAAAAAACAATTCTTTCTATTCCAGAAGGAAGTTATTCATATAAATTCACGCTTCAAGATGTTCTAAAAAAGAAGGAAGTTGGTCAATATGTTCTCTTCTTTAGTAAGATCGAGGATATTACAAAGGCTCAAAACTTTGTAAAACCTATTCTATTCTCCATTTTAGATACGAATATTGTCATGAAAGTATCACAAGAAGGTGATTCACTCTTTCTTGTAACGGATATCTATACCTGAAAACCGATGAAGGATCAGGAGATAATGGTATATCAAAATATATCTCGTTCCGTTGAGAGAACGTGGAATTCTCAAAAAGGAATGTATGATCTAAAATATATTCCACTTGCGGAAAAAAGATTTTCGACATGAGTTTATATCTGAAAAACCAATAATGAAGGGTTTCTTCAGGTGAATCTAAAAAATTATATAAAAGATGGTGATCCATATAGTTTAACATTTGAAGATTGGTGGGGATCTCAAGAAGATGGATCATATCGTTCATTTGTGGCCGTTGTTCGATCTGACTCTCATTTTTGATTTGTAGTAAGTACCTGGAATGATGGAATCGCTCCTTGGAATTTTTGATTTGATACATCGGACACTCGTTATTATTATGGATCACTCCAGCGTTATAATGCATATATACATACAGATAGAATGCTGTATCTTCCTGGTGAAGAGGTATACATCCATGGAATATTGCGTGAAAATAATGGAAAATTAGTGGTTCCAAAGAATAAGAATTATACCGTTACGGTTACTGATTCATTCTGAAAAACCCTTTCTTCTCAGGCTGTTCAGATAAATGAATTTGGAAGTTTCTCTGTAAAATCTTCATTACCAAAGGAGGCTGATATGGGAACTTATACCGTTCAGCTGATTGGTGAAACTCCTGATACTTCTTATATTCCAGGGGGATATACTAACTTTCAGGTGGAAATTTTTAAAAATCCAACATTTCAAATTACGGTTGATGCTGAGTGAGTTGAACTCGATAATGGGATTATAACTGTTAAGAAAGAGGCAAATAAAGATGTTTCAAATTGGTGGTATGAGTCTGTTTACAATGGTGCATTTACTCTCAACGCAAAAGTGCTTGCACGATACTATAATGGAGCAATATTAAAGAATGCCAATTTTTCATATAAGATTTTAAGAAAAGAGTATTGGGGTGATAATTATTGGGCGGAATGTTTCTGGTGATGTTATTACGAATGAAATACAGAATTTTATACCGAATGAGTTTGAAGACTTGATGGGGATGGCTATGGAATAATACGAACTCCTGTAGATTTTACTTCGTTTTATGCAGACTATAAATATATTATCGAGGTAACGGTAGTTGATCCACTTACCGGCGAGACTATTACGAGCGCCTGAAATCTTATTGTAAAACTTCCCGCTGAAATAAAGGAATACAATCCAGCGAGTATTGCAAATGTTGTTCCTGATAGGAAATTTATTTCAGCTTGAGATGTATTTCGTGCTTGAATACGATTTAATGATACCCCATGGAAGCTTGGCTATAACAATAAATATGAATATAAGATTGTTGCAAAGCAGTATACAAATCGAATCATTCAGGATGTTCGATGAGTTTCTCGTTCTGTTTTAAAAGAAGAGGATACTGTTATTTCTTCTGGTGTTCTTACTTCAACTGGAAGATTACTTACCCAATCAGGCATTCTTATTTTTACTGGTAAATATCAAAATTCAGGGGAGTATAATCTGGTTATTCAACCGATTTGATATTCTGGATCTGATGAAACAAGAATATCTCGCACAGCCTTTTACGTGTATGGAACCGGAAATGCAAAAAATCCTATTATTGATGATAATAAGATACATGTATTTACCGAAAAGCCAGTATATAAGCTCGGAGAAACATGAAAGATTCTTGTTCGACTTCCATTTAATCAAGGGAAGATATTGCTTACAACTGAGAAATGAGGGGTTATTGATAAAAAATATATCGATGTTACATCCAATCTCTTTATTCATGAATTTCAGGTTGATGAATCATATTTCCCAAATGCATACATAAGTGTTGTTGCTTTAGAGACTATTTCAAATTGAGATTCAAAAACAATTACAAGAAATCCAACCTATAGAGTAGGTTATGCTGAAGTGGTGGTTGATCAATCAGAGAAACTTGGAACTATTGCGATATCTCCGGATAAAAATGATTATAAGGTAGGGGAAAATGTTAATATATCTCTTGCTCTCAAGAATAAAAAGTGAGAGGGGATAAAAGGAGAATTTGCTGTTATGGTGATTGATGATAGTCTTATCTCTCTTCTTGGTAATATTGACCTTGATATTTTGCCAAAGTTTTATCAAAAAGTTGGACTTTGAATCCATACCGCACTTTCACTCTTGTGAATGGAAGAGAACTTTTATTTTTCTCGTAAATGAATTGCTGGTGGAAGTGGAGGAAAATGATGAGATTGAATTGTTTCAACGAGAACAATCTTTAAAAATACAGCATACTATAATCCATCTGTTATTACTGATGAGAAGTGATATGCAAAAGTAAATTTTACACTTCCAGATAATATAACAAACTACCGAATTATTGTTATTGCCAATACGAAGGATTCAACTTTTGCAGTTGGCGAAAAGATGATTCATGTTCGTAAGGATATTGTTGCCACAGCACATGCACCGTATATTGTGAGAAATGGTGATAGATTTGTTGTATCTGCTTCTATTTTTAATAACACGAAGACCATTCAATCACTTATTGTTGCCTTTGAAGCAAATCCTCTTGATATACAAGGATCGAATGAGCAGAAAATAACTCTCGAACCTGGAAAGACATTATCAGTAGATTTTCCAGCATCAGTAGATAAAAAATCAAAGGCAGTAAAACTTTCATATGTCATTCGAGTGAAAAATATGAGCTGAATAACCCTTGATGCCATTGAACAAAAAATTGATTATGTACTTGATCCAATTCTTATAGAGCGTTATCAGCAAAACATCATTCTTACAGGATCTAAAATCATTCCTATTCCACTTGATAAATCGAATGTAAATGAGAATCAGAGTACATTTTCGCTTCGAATAAGTCCAACATTTCTCCCTTCCATGGAAGATGTTCTTCAATCACTCAAAATGTACCCATATGGTTGTATAGAACAAACGACTTCTTCAACTTTGCCGAATGCACTTCTTCTCGCAGTATCGAATCTCATAGATACGACAAAATTTTCACCTGAGGATTTAAGAGCAAATGTGGCAGCATGAGTTAAAAGAATTGCATGAATGCAAACAGATATTGGTGGATTTTCATATTGGCCAGGAGATACTGTTACAAACTCTCAAATAACTCCTTATGTAGTAAGAAGTCTTATTGCCATGAGTGAATTGTGAGCCGATGTTCCAAGAGAAATAATTGACCGCTCTATGAGTTATTTGGAGTCGAATATTTCTGCATATGCTGATAATAATGAAAAGGCAGAACTTTTTTGGACACTTGCACGAGCGAAAAATAATAAGGCAAAAGTGGTAGCGGATTCGATTGATTCAAATACACTTACGCTTCATTCCTTGTTAGCTTATACATATGGAATGCACTATCTCGATCAACAAAAAATTATAAAATTTGATATTCGTTTGATTGATAGAATCCGTGCAGAATTAAAGAAAACAAAACAAAGTGAGTATAATTGGTATTATTGGGATCTTCTTGCTGATAAAGCTCTTTTTGCAAGTCTTCTTATAGATAGAACGGGCTATTTTAATGAGGCAGAAGGGATACTTCGTGAACTTGCGAAAAATGATTGGGATAGTTACTATTATTCGACACAAACGAAGTATCAGGTGTTCCTCGCGTTTTTTAAACACGCACAGAAGATAAAGCAACTTCCAACCACTGAGGTAACCGTGAAGTATGGTGCATATCAGTGAGTGCTTACTATTTGAGGAAATAAATTGGTACATTCTCTTGAGGTTCCATTTGCTGATATTGGAAATGAATTAAATTTTTCATTTCGATCACAGTATCCAATATATGCAAATATTACCCATTCTCTTTATCCAGCTGACCCATATGCTATTACCAAGAAGGATAATGGTGTTAAGATTTCCCGTACTCTCTTCTCGGTTGATGAGGAAGCATGAGTGTTTGTGAGTGGAGAAGGGACATATAATCAAGAAATTCAATACCTTCATGTTACCCCTGTAAATGATAAGGTGATTCATAAGTGAAAACTTTATAAAGTGGTTATCGAGGCGAATATTCCAACAAAGAAGGATATGAACTGGACAAATTTTGTTCTTGAAGATTTCTTTCCTGGTTGATTCCGACCAATTAATAAGGTATTTCATTCCGCAGATTCTCTTCTTGGTGCGACTTCCAATATGTTCTATTCTACCCAAAATAAAATAGATAGAATACTCGCACATGCTCCTTGGTGATATGGTGATAGCGTGCACTATGAGTATTATTTCCGTCCAGAGTTTGAAGGAAATTTTATATGGCCTCCTGCTACTGGTTATTTCATGTATAATCCATCTATTATGTGATTTACAGAGTATGAATCACTGACAGTAAAAAAGAATTAGTCGTGAACTTTTTTGACATCTTTTTGAAACCAATTAGTATGTATCTATAACTTTTTTTATATGAAATGTCCAAAGTGTAAAAATCTTGATACAAAGGTAATTGATTCTCGTATGACAGAGGATTGAAAGGCAGTAAGAAGAAGACGAGAATGTGAAAAATGCTGAGCTCGTTTTACAACATTTGAACGACTTGAATTCGTTTCATTTATGGTTACTAAGTCTTCTGGTGAATCGGAACAATATGATCGGACGAAGGTAGTAAATTCTATGATGAAGGCATTGGTAAAGAGAAAATTCAATCCAGATAAGATAGAGCAGATAATAAATACCCTTGAAACTGATTGGGCTCAAAACAAACAAGGGATCACTTCAAAGCGAATTGGACGTGATATTCTGCGAAAGCTTCGAGACTTGGATGAAGTTGCCTTTCTTCGGTATGCATCAATCTATCATAACCATGAAAATGTAGCAGAATTTATTAAATTTCTTGAGGAAGAATTGTGATAAAACAATCGTCGGATACATTACATCAAACAATCACTATTATTAATCTCTCTAATACAAAACTTCAGGGTGATTATATTTCATATGAGCTTCTGCAAACCATTACCCAAACAATTGAAAAATGATGAAAGGTTCTCCTTTTTTTCAATAGAAGAGGGGAATATAGGAGCATCTCATGTCCTGATTGTTCGAACCGATTATTATGCCCCTATTGTAATATCCCTCTTTCCTATCATTCATTTCCCTCTAAGAAGTGTATTTGTCACCAGTGTAACTATATAGAGCCCTTTCATCCGACGTGTAAAAAGTGTGGATCCAATACAATGATTTTCTCTTGAGTTGGTATTCAGAAAATTGAGGAAATTCTTGTTCGTCATTTTCCATGAAAATCTATTCTCCGAGTAGATTCAGATGCTCTGATACATGATTCTCAGTTACTAAGCTCTATTGATTCTTCTGATATTATTCTCGGAACAACCCTTGCCACCTCCCTTATTCATAAGGATATTCAATTGGTTGCAAGTCTTCTCTTTGAAAGTGAATTCTCTATTCCTGAATATACCATAGAAGAAGATGTTTATATACGCGCAAATTTTTATATTCGACAAGGGATTCCATTTTTTATTCAAACTTTTATACCATCGCATCCCTTATTGGATATGATACTTAATGGAAACTATAAGGAGTATATGAAGTATTTAATGAATGAAAGAAAGAGCTTCTGATATCCTCCATTTTGAAAACTTCTTTATATTTGGGTGAAAGATTCAAAAAAAGAGAAGGTCCAAGATATTATTTATAAACTCGCCAACAAGCTCGATATTCTTCAGACTGAACATAACTTCTCTCTCTTCTTTTCGTATGATAAGGATATATGGGATCGATATATGGATGAGTGGCGACAGAAAATTGTTATTAAATGACCTGATGCTGAAAAAATGCTTACTTTTTTCCACTCAGAAATTATTAAAAATCGAAATGTCTTTCTGGAACGAAAATAACAACCTGGTTCGGTTGTTATTTTTTTATTGTTCTGAGTAACCATCCTGCTTGACCGAGCTGGATACAGAAATGGTATCATAAGTTATGATATTTCTCAATTCTTTTGCCTTGCAAAATATCAAATATAGTACATGACTATTCCAGCAGTCACCGATACATTGAGTGATTGTTTTATTCCCTGCATTGGAAGCTCGAAAATAACATCCGATAAATCTAATAAATCCTTTGATACTCCGTTTATTTCGTTTCCCATGATGATACAAATATTCTTTGAATTATCCTCAAGGTATTTTTGAATATTTCCTGTACTTGAAGTAGCTTGTTCGATGCTTATAATGAGAGTACCTTCTTTCTTGAGTGTGCTAATTATTTCTCGAGGGTCCTCATAGTATTCCCATAGAACAGATTTTTCAGCTCATAGTGCTGTTTTTGCTATTTCTTTTCTCGGGGGAGTTGGAGTATATCCTGTGAGGAATATTTTTTCAAATCAGGCACCATCTGCGGTGCGAAATATTGATCCAACGTTATGGAGTGATCGAATATTGTCTAAAAGTATAGAGTATTTCATGGGAATTAGAGTTGGTATCGAATAGCTTCCAGCATTGGTTTGATATTTTCCGGAATGGTTTTTGGCATTTTTGCATCCACAATAACATACATATCTCCGGTTTTTCCATGACTGGTCCGTCATTTTCCTGTTATCTTAAATTTTGTCCCTGGTTTCGTTCCTGATTTAATCTTGAGAGTAAGATGTTTTCAATACACTGTTTTTACAGAAACAGATGTGTCAAAGAGAAAGTCTAAGAAGGGGATTTCAATGGTCTCTACTACATCAAGGGATTCAGAAACTTCTTCTTGTTTTCCTGTTTTTTGATTGCTTCGTGTATTTCCTTGAGAAAAAAAGTCGCTAAAATCAAATCCTCCCATTCATTGCGTTCTTCCTGTTCCTCAAAAGATATCTCAAAAATCAAATCCTCCCATCCCACTTCATCCGAATGGATTTCCTCATCCCATTCATCCAAATGGGTTTCAATCTGCCGATCAGAATTGGTCATAGTTTTTTCGTTTTTTTGAATCCCCCAGTGTTTGATAGGCTTCATTGATTTCTTTAAATTTCGCTTCAGCTTTTTTATCATCCTTGTTTCTATCAGGATGATATTGCATTGCGAGTTTTTTATAGGCCTTTTTTATATCTGCTTCACTCGCATTTTTTTCGATTCCAAGTATGGAATAATAGTCTTTTTTCATGGGAATAATTGATGAATTGAGTTCATATTTTATGAAAAATTTCACACCTGTAAAGGGTCTCTATTGATTATTTTTTGTTTTAGATATGATGGATTGTGATGAAAAAAGAAAAAAATGAACATATTGAGAAAATTCTTTCAACACTTCCCACTTCTCCATGAGTATATCAGATGAAGGATAGCAAAGGAGGTGTTTTATACGTAGGGAAAAGTGTTAATCTTAAATCGAGAGTTTCCTCTTATTTTCGTGAAAATGCTGATTTGAATCCAGCAAAAAAACAAATGGTTACGAAGGTGAGGGATATTGAGATTATTATCTGCCAGACAGAAGTAGAAGCGCTGGTACTTGAGACCAATCTTATAAAACATCTTTCTCCAAAATATAATATTCTTATGAAGGATGATAAGAATCTCACCTATATAAAAATTACTTCATGAATTATTCCAGAGATTCTAAAGTCTCGTAAAAAAATCAATGATGGTTGAGTATACTACTGACCCTATACACAATGAGCTGATATACATGAGAATATTAAAAATCTTAAGCGAATATTTAAGATTCGAAATTGCAAGCTTTTATTTCAAAAGCAATGAAAAGATTTTTCTATCTTTTGAGCAGCGAAGAAGGGTATTCCGTGTATGGATTATTATATTGGAATTTGCCCTGGTCCTTGTCAGTGAACGGATGATACCATTCAGGAGCATGCCGATAATGTTATGAACCTCAGAAAGTTTCTTGATGGAGGAAATAAAGAAATAATTTCTCGATTGGAATCAAAAATGAGGGATTATGCGAAAAATCTTGAGTTCGAAAAGGCGGGGAAACTAAAAAGTCAGATAGATGCTATGAAAGTTCTTTCAGAAAGACAGATAGCTCGTGATGTTCTCCCTTGAAATCATGATATACTGGCGATTTTACAGAATTATGGAAAGGTATTTGTTTGACTCTTGCAGATTCGTTCTGGAAAAATGATTGGGGTCTTTCGAACATCGATTGAATTGAATGGGGAAGAATATGATAGAATTATTGTTCAGTTTCTTGCGAGGCAATACATGGAAGGTGAAACAGATTATCCGGATAATCTGTTTATCACTGAAGATATTCAGGATCCATCCTTAATTGCATTCTTTCATGATAAAAATATTACACTCAAATCAGCGGATATTTGAGTTCAAAAGGAACTCTATGATTTTACGATGAATCAGGTTCGAGAATATGCATATAAATCAGAACTTCAAAGCTTAGAACAAAAGACTCTGACACGAGAGCATATGACCTCGATTCTAACTGAGCTATGATACGTTGTTCCAAAAAAATGAGAAATTCATTTTGAATGCTACGATATATCTCATACTCATGGGCAGTTTACTATCGCCTCACGTGTTCATATGTTAAATGGAAAGATGGAGAATTCTCTCTATAGAAAGTATAAAATTAAGACACTTGCCGCCTGAGATATTGATGACTTTGCTTCTCATAAGGAGGTAATGGAACGAAGAACTATAGAGGGCTTAACCGAATGAAATTTTCCAAATCTTATCCTGATTGATGGAGGAAAATGACAACTTTCATCCGCACTCCAATGAGCAAAAGAATGAGCTTATAAATATTCACTGGAGCAGTGACTTGATATTAATGAGGTTATGCTTCGTCTTCCTTCCTTTGCGAGCATTGCGAAACGGGAAGAAGAAATATTTGTTCCTCATAAAAAGGAATCTATTCTTTTTGGAAAATGAACTCCTGAATTAATGATACTTCAGAAACTTCGAGATGAATCTCATCGATTTGCAATTACCGCTAACCGTTCATCGAGAACAAAAGCCATGAAGAAAAATATTCTGGAAGAAATCCCAGGTAGATGACCAATAACAAGAAAAAAACTCCTTCGAATTGCAGGAAGTATCGAGAATCTGTCTTCTCTTTCATATGAAGAGATTATGAAGGTGTGCACTGCATCTCAATATATCTCCCTTCGCGAACATTGAATTATTTAATCTCCATTTTTATGTATATCCTTGCTTTTGAAACATCATGTGATGATACATCCGTAGCATTGTTTCAAGATACTACCTGTATAGCTCTTTCTACGCGAACACAGATTGAACATGAAATCACTTGAGGGGTAGTACCAGAGGTGGCTGCACGCCTCCATGCAAATGCTATTTTTCCATGTATTGAGGATGTTGTAAGGGATGCAGGAATATGATTGGATTGAATTGATTATATCGCATGCACAAAACAACCAGGACTTCTTCCATCACTTTTAACTGGTATGACGGTTGCTAAGACGCTCGCAAATTCTCTCGACAAACCGCTTATTTGGGTAGACCATATTGAGTGACATATTTTTGCTAATCTACTTGAGAGAAGTGAAAGTGAGATACCATTTCCGAGTATTGTCCTTACAGTATCTGGAGGACACAATGAACTCTATATTTGGAAGTCATTGTTTGATATGGAGAAAATCTGAGAAACCCTTGATGATGCTGCATGAGAAGCCTTTGATAAGGTTGCAAAGATGCTCGGGTGCTGATTCCCTGGTGGTCCTATTATTGCGAAGCTTGCACAATCAGAGACAACAGGCTATGAATGATTATTTCCAATTGTTACATTAGAAAAAGATTCCCTTAATTTTTCATTCTCATGATTGAAAACTGCCGTAAAACGAGAAGTAGATAAGAAAATATATAGTGATTCAAAGATTGCCTTTGAGTTTGAAGAAGCAGTGATTCGAACACTGGTAAAGAAGCTTTTTTTGGCAGCAGAAAAACATAACATCAAAACTATTTGTCTTGCTGGATGAGTGAGTGCCAATAAAAAATTAAAAGATTGTATCTCTCATGAGGCAGAAAAACGAGGTATGCAATTTATTTCCCCAAAAAAGCCCGTATATTCTCAAGACAATGCTGCTATGATTGGAATCCGAGCATATTATGGAATTGTATCAGGGAGAGTGGACAATTAGGTCCAGTCAAGGGTTTTTCATTTGATTTCCATGTATTTTCTCATAAGCTCTTCGTGTATTTTTTAAATTATTATATGGAAAAAAATTCTTCTCTTGAACAAGTTCTTGTTGTTCTTGTGAGTATATCTCTTGTTTTTAATGCTGTCTCGCTTTATTTCCTTACGGGATATTGATTTGGAGAGAAACTTCAATGATCTGAAACAAATGGTGTTGGTATTAAGCGTGCTGTTATGGATGCAGTTCTTGAATTAGAATATGCAAAAGTTGGTGGAAAAGAGAATTTTGAACTTATGCAAAAGGCACAAAAATTTTCATTCCAAGATCAGCTTCCACAAGTAAAGCAGTATATAACTTCTCGTGAAAAGGGTGGGTCAGCTCCAACTACTACAACAGAAACAACTTCCAATGAAGTAAAAACCCTTTCTCAGGAAGAAATTGCACTTCTTAAGAAAGATGCAGTGATTGAAGGGGATAAAAATGCAGAAGTGACCCTTATTGAATATTCAGATATGGAATGTCCATTCTGTATTCGTCAGCATAATGAAGAAAAAGCGATTGAAAATGTTCGAGCAAAGTATGGAAATAAGGTAAATAGTACATTTAAACACAATCGATGAGTAAATCATCCTGGAACTGAGAAGAAGGCAGTTGCGGTTCTTTGTGCAAAGACCGCTGGAAATGATTCTGCATATGTAAAACTCTATAAGAGCATCTATTCAGGTTCTACTCTTCGAAGCGTCGTTGATGTAGCTCAACTTCCAGAACTTGCAAAAACAGCAGGAGTTGATACAAAAAAGTGGCAAGAATGTTATGATAATAAGGCAACTCTTCCAATATTTGATATGCAAACACAGGAAGCAAACAAGTTTAATCTTGGAGGAACTCCTGGAACACTCGTTATCAATAATAAGACTGGAAAATATACAACGATCGAAGGTGCTTATCCAACTTCTCAATTCGAATCAGCAATTGAATCCGTATTAAAATAATAATACATAAAAAGCCGAGAACATCTCGGCTTTTTTCTTGACTTATTTCCGTAGTTTTTGTAATATAAGCCATATATTTATATACATTACATAGTTTATGGATACACCTATAGCCACAGAAAATGCGCGATACCTCCTTATTGATTTAGAGATGACAGGACTCAATCCTTTTATCCACGGTGTTATTGAATTTGGGGCAATGGTTATGAATGACTCTCTTGAGAGTCTTGATGAATGGAGAGTGGTATTGTGTCCTCCGGAAGAAGTTCAGATTGACCCAAGTGCGCTTGAATACAACGGATTTACACTTGATCAAATATCTACCGGAATGGCCTATGAAGAATTCTGTAATCACTTTGAATTATTTTTGACGACACACTTTCCAAACGATCAAAAGCCAATATTCGTAGGGCAGTATATTGCTGCAGATATTTCATTTCTTATGAGTATCTTCTATCGGGCAAATCGTAATGATCTCGTAATGCGCCTCTGAAATGATATTATTGATACAAAATCAATTGCGAATCAGGTAAATATGATTGCTCGTTACAAGAAAATGAATATTCCATTTAAGAGTACGAGTCTCTCAAAGCCAGGTGGACTCGGAGAAGTGCTCAATATTGGAACATATAAGGCACATACAGCAATTGGAGATATCAAGGCAACACGCATTGTACTTAAGAAATTATTGAGCCTTGGTGCAGAAGAACGATTAACTATGGATGCTTCCGATGATGTAAATGATACCACTCCAAATGTATGACCAACGGTTGCATAATTTATCACTAAAAAATCCCCAGTAAATGGGGATTTTTTTAATTGATACAAAGTAGAATTACTTGAGTTCAATAGAAGCTCCTGATTCTTCAAGTTGCTTCTTAATCTTGTCAGCTTCATCCTTGTTAACACCCTTCTTGATATCACCACCATTGTCAGCAAGAGCCTTAGCTTCAGCAAGACCAAGTCCAGTGATTTCACGAATTACCTTAATAACGGCAATCTTTTGAGCACCAGCAGATGTCATAACAACATCGAAGCTAGTCTTCTCATCATCTCCACCAGCAGCTCCAACAGCAGCAGCAACAGCTACAGGAGCAGCAGCAGAAACACCAAATTTTTCTTCCATTGCAGAAACAAGATCTGCAAGCTCTACGATAGTAAGTCCTTCAACAAGGTCCATAACCTTTTGAGCATTTGAGCTGAGTTCAGCCATAATTATAAAAAATAGAAAATAAAAACAATTTTAGGGTCTTATTATAAGACACAATCGAGAGGGTTTAACCAGCTCGTAATTCTCCATCTCTCAAATGAAATGGAGAACATACAAAATGATTATTCAGCAGATGTTTCTTTCTTGAGATCACCAACCTTTGTAAGAGACTTTCCTTCAAGTTCTTTCTTTGCACCATCAAGAAAACGTGCAAATCCAGAAAGTGGAGACATCATAGAACCAAGAAGCTTTGCAAGGAGAACCTCACGAGAAGGGAGTCCAGCAAGTTTTGTTGTTTCTTCTGCATCCATAATACGTCCATCGAGGTAACCTC
>SSGK01000040.1 GCA_008015855.1 Candidatus Altimarinota bacterium
AGGGTGAGGAATGCGAGTCAATGAGGAAGGGTAAACTCAGATAAGCCGAGTGAATGATGAATATACGGAGCTATTTTTTCTCGATTTACCCCATAGCTGCCTCAGATAATAAATAGTACATTTCCATGTTCTCATTGGAGCGTTGATAAAAACTGTGAAAATGCCGGGGACGTGAGTGTCTTACCAAATTCATCACAGAGGATAACAAAGCCTCGATACTTCTCTAGCACGGTAATAATCTTTTCTGTTTCCTCATCGATTATTTGTTTTGGGAGGCGTGCTTTACTTGGCTTCAATGTCACAATATCGCAGGTCTTCATAAGACGCTTTTGATATTCTGCTATTGGCTTTTCAAAATGATGCCAATCATCGGACACAGTGAGAATTTTTATCATAGGAATGCGAAAATAGAAAAATTGTACGAAAAATTTTTGACAAGGCAAAGCTTTTTTATACAATGCAACCGCACTTATTCATACGCCACCTTAGCTCAGTTGGTAGAGCATCGGTTTTGTAAACCGGCGGTCATCAGTTCAAGTCTGATAGGTGGCTCCATGAGTTTGTCATTATAAATGGCAAGTTATCAATTGCAAGATATTCGATGCTTGGAGTTCATAACTTGCCATTTATTCCTAAATGGGTCGGTTCCAGAGCGGTCAAATGGGGAGGACTGTAAATCCTTTGTCGTCGACTTCGGGGGTTCGAATCCCTCCCGGCCCACCATTTTGGTTTTTATTTCCAAATTCGAATGAGAGTTTGGAAATTTGTTCATTATAGTTCTTTGTTTGCCCAGGTGGTGGAATTGGTAGACACGACGGTCTTAGAAGCCGTTGCCATGCGGTGTAAGAGTTCAAGTCTCTTCCTGGGCACCATTCTTGGTTTCATGATTCGCCTTATAAAAATCATGAGAGAAATATCGTACTCGGCGATATTACCTATCTCTTAACCCCTTTTCATTATGAAATCAGGTATTCATCCAAATTATGAACTCATAAAGGTTACTTGTTCATGTGGAAATACTTTCGAAACAGGAAGTGCCCACAAAGGAGAAATCCGTGTGGAAACATGTTCAAAGTGTCATCCATTCTATACAGGAAAGAAGACACTCCTCAAGACAAGTTCAGTAGACAAGTTCTACGCTCGTCAAAAGAAGAGTGAAGATCTCAAGAAATAATACAAAATCCCGAGGAAATCCCTCGGGATTTTTCTATACTACTCCCCTTTTGCTTTTTTCATCTTTTTCCATACTATTGGCGCATTCATTTTTCGTTTTTTCTATGATAATAAAAGTATGTACCTGACGGAGTTGTACTGAAAATGGTTCCGAATATATCGCAACCCGCCTCGAACGTGATATTGCTTTCTATAATATACATGACATGGCTGTGGAACGCTGCACCTGTCAGGGGCGATGCAAAGAAGGCCCTGTCGTAGTATATGATCGAGATATTCAAACTCGAATGAATCCAGTAAAAGCAAGCGAACTCATGCGAAAAAAAGTAGAGATGATAAAAAATCAGCTTAAGGCACGACAAAAAAATGAAGTTGTAACTCCTGAAAATAAAGATTAATTTCATATAATACATTCTTATGACTCCTAATATTCAAAATTCGCCCGAAGAAGAGATTATCCAAGCAATACCTGAACTTTCTCTTATTAAAAATGAGCATCAAAGAAAGAAATTTGCTGCAGATATCGCTCGTATACTCGAAAATTTAAAACGAAGACGTTTCTAATATGACAAAAGTTTGATATGTCGCACTTGTTGGACGCCCAAATACTGGAAAATCAACATTTCTCAATGCTCTTATCGGAGAAAAGGTAAGCATTATTTCTCCACGCCCTCAAACAACCCAACGAACCATTACAGGTATATATACCGAAGATGAGACTCAGATTATATTCCTCGATACTCCTGGAATTCATGAATCAGAAAAACTCATGAATGAACATATCAATTCTCAAGCATACAAATCACTTGCTGAGGCTGATATTGTTATTCGCCTTCTTGATCCGACTCGACCACATGGTGACGAGGAAAAAAAGATTGACGAACTCCTTGTTTGATATACTGGAACGATTATTCGTGTTCAAACCAAGAAGGATGTGCCTGCTGGATACCCCCATAAAAAAGTAGATTTTTCGGTATCTTCCATTACTCAAGAATGATTTAAAGAGCTTCTCGATCACATCACTTCCCTCCTTCCAGAAGGCCCATTTTTGTATGATGAAGACTATTATACTGATCAAAACATGGATCTCCGTATCGCAGAGATTATCCGAGAACAATTATTCCTTACACTTGGTGAAGAGGTTCCATATGCTACCTTTGTAGAAGTAACAGAGATCGAGGAAAAAGAAAATCTTATGAAGATTATGGCGTATGTAACAACGGAATCTGATTCTCAGAAATATATTGTCATCGGGAAAAATGGGGCAAAGATTAATGAAATCGGAACGAAAGCCCGTCTCATTCTCGAAGATGTGTTTGATAAGAAAATCTACCTCGCCCTCCGTGTAAAAACACTCAAAAACTGGAGAAAAAATACACAGATACTTGAAAGATTATTTCCTAAGAAGTAAAAACATGTCGGCAATGTACGATAGCTTTGCGAAGACATTCTCTGAATCTCGAAAAAATCATCCTTGGCCAGAAATCGATGCTATTATAGCTGACATGAAGACGCATAATATACAAAAGGTGCTCGATATTGGTTGCTGAAATGGTCGATTTCTCGAAGAATTGGATAAAGAATGATATCCCCTCTCGTATTATCAATGAATCGATAATTCCGAATGAATGATACAGGAAGCTCAGAAACTTCATCCGGAAAATTGTTTTCAAGTATGCTCTATGGAGCATATGGAAACATCATCCATTCATGGTGGATATGATGCCATCCTCTTTCTTGCATCATTTCATCATCTCAATTCTGCTTTGAGTCGTATACAAACCCTTTCGATTGCCTGAAATCTCCTTGCGCCTCATGGAAGAATCTACCTCACGAATTGGAATCTCCTCGAAAATACAGAACTCTTTGAACGATATCAAGACGGGTATGATGGAAATGGTGACTTTCGAATTAAGATTGGTGAATATGAACGATATTACCATGGTTTTAAGCTCAATGAACTGGAAAGACTCTATGAGGGAGTTGGCTATACCATCGAACATAATCAGGTTTTTTCTCATGGAAAAAACATTTTTTCCATCCTTACAAAATAACCGCTTCCCGTACCACTATTGATTTTTTTGTTATTTTCAGTAGTATCAAGTGGTATTTTTATATTATGCAGTTCACTTACAAGACTGCTCTTGTCACTCTATTTTTCTATTGCCATGGAAATCATTATTATTTCCGCCCTCACACTCCTTAACGGTTTTTTTGCTCTTTCAGAAATTGCACTCGTATCTGTCAAAAAAAGTAGAATCGAAGCACTTGCCTCAAAATGAAGTCATCGTGCCAAAATTATTCTTCAGCTCCTCGAAAATCCTGAGAATTTTCTCTCTTCTGTACAGGTAGGGATTACTCTCATAGGAATCATATCATGAGCCTACGGATGAGCTACTATATCTCACAATATCGCTTGATACTTTCAAAATGCCTGACTATTTCCTTGATATGAAGAAAGTATAGCACTCATGATTGCAATCGGAGGAATCACCTATTTCTCGATTGTCATTGGCGAACTCGTTCCAAAAACGATTGCAATGAATAATGCTGAGAAATTAGCACTCTTTTGTGTTCCCATTCTTCGGTATTTCATGATTCTCACATATCCATTCGTAAAGCTACTCTCCTTCTCTACTACGATTATACTCAAAATCTTCTGAGTAAAATCTCGTCCAGAAGAACACGTCAGTGAAGATGAATTGATATCAATGCTTAAAAATGCAGGGAAACAATGAGTACTCGATAAAGAAGAGAGTCAGATACACAATAATATCTTCTCCTTCTGAGATCAAACAGCAAAATCAATGATTACTCACAGAAATGAACTAGAATGGATTGATATTAATGATTCTATTGAGGAAATTTTTACAAAAATAAAAGATAGTTCTCATTCTAAATTCATTGTGGCAGATGGTTCCCTTGATACCGTTGTTGGTATTATGCACCTTCGTGATTTTCTCGAAAATCAGAATAATCCCGATTTTAATCTCAAAGATATTATATCGGAACCACTCGTATTTACGGAGCACACTCCCGCATTTAAGGTGCTCAATACTTTTAAAAATAAGAAACAGTATATCGCGATTGTAGCTGATGAATTCTGAGGAACGAGTGGAATTATTACCCTCCATGACCTTATGGAAGTAATCGTCGGAAATCTCCCAGATGAAGATGAAGACCTCGAAGATAACATTATTAAACGTTCGGAAAATGCTTATCTCGTAAATGGAAAGACTCTCATTTATGAGCTGAATCAATACTTTCAAGAGGAAATACTCGAAGATGGAAATCTTGAATATACGACGGTTTCTGGATTCATCATGAGTGAGTTCTGACATCTTCCAAAAACCGGAGATACCATTGAAAAAGGGCGTTATAAATTTGAAGTGATAGATCTCGATGGTGTTAAAATTGATAAAATTCTCATCACGGTAGTTCCTATTGAAGCATAATAAAAAAATCCAGAGAAATTCTCTGGATTTTTCTTTTTCTTCTTGGTGCCCCCGACAAGAATCGAACTTGTGACTAAGCCTTAGGAGTGCCTTGTTATTCCACTTAACTACGGGGACAAAGGGTGTATACATAAAAATACATTCGAAAGCATATAAAAAAATGGGGAGTTTGCAAACAATTCGACAGGAAAGAAGTTGATTTATAGAATATTTTGGTACAATTCTCATATAAAAAATTGCATATGAATACGAAAAACACTGATAATCCCGAAAAGAAGGTTATTAAAACCACTCGCCAAAAAGTTACTCGCATCGAGTGAAACGAGACGCTGAGTCCAAAAGATATTGAACACCTTGAGCATCTGGTTGATGCTATTCAATCACTCTGACTTGAGGAATTTATCGAGTATATCAAATCTCCATGGAAACTTCTCTGGCCAAACTTCGTTGCTGGAATCGCTCGTGGTTTTTGAGCCCTTGTATGAGCAACGGCTGTTATTGCTATTGTAACATGGACACTTTCAACCATGATTGATATTCCTCTTATCGGAAAAAAACTTGAACCCTATGTTGTAAAAGTTCAATGAGAATTCAATAAGTATATCGAACAAACGAACTATAAAACCCATTTTGAGAATATTGAAAAAACACTCGTTGATATAAAGGGTATCCTGAATACGACCAATCGAGAAAATATCCTTCCTTCTTCATCAAATCAATAAATATGATCCGAGTTTGATTTTTTGGAACTCCTCCCCTCTCAGAGAGAGTTCTTGCCGATTGCATTCAATCCGAATACATCGATGTTTGTTATGTTGTAACGAATCCTGACAAGCCCGTTGGTCGTTCTGCAACATTAACCCCAAGTCCTGTAAAGGTAACAGCTGAGAAACATTCTCTCCCGGTTTTTACGCCCACAAAAATTCGTGGAAATGAAGAGCTCTTTCGTACTCTGAGATTATACGATGTTGATTATCTTGTCGTGGTTGCCTACGGGAAAATCCTTCCGAAAGAAATCCTTGAACTTCCAAAAAAACTCCCTATCAATATCCATGGATCTATCCTTCCAAAATACCGTGGAGCTTCCCCTATTCAAGAGTGCCTTCTCCAATGAGAAACCGTAACAGGAGTGACTATTATGGAAATGAGTGAATGAATGGATGAGGGTGATATCCTCTCGATTACCCCGATTGCCATTGATTCGGATGAAACCTCAGGAACCCTCTTTGGGAAATTTGCAGGAGTGTCAGGAAAGGCACTGATTGATACTCTCCGACTCTATGAATCAGGAAATATTACCAAAGAAGCTCAGGACAATAATAACGCCACCTACTGTTCAAAGATAGAAAAAGAGCATGGGCTCATCCCGTGGACTTCAAAGACCGCAAAAGAAATATATCATATGTGGCAAGGATACAACCCGTGGCCAGGAATCTATACATTCTACCAGGAAAAGAGGATTCTCATAGAGAAATGTCATTATTCTCTCGATACTATCGGTAGTACGCCCGTTGGTTCTGTTGTAAAAAAAGATGGAAAAATAGGCGTACAATGTACGGAAGGAATACTGTTTCTTGAAACCGTAAAACCCGAATGAAAATGAAGCCAAGAGATAGCAACTTTTGTAAATGGACATAAAGACTTTTTAAATCATATCTTTCCCTAATATGGCGACTATCTTTACAAAAATCATCCAAGGTGAAATCCCTTCTTTTAAAATCTATGAAGATGAATATACCTATGCATTTCTTGATATTCATCCCGTTCAATTTGGACATACTCTCGTCGTTCCAAAAACGGAAGTAGATAACTTTCTCTCCCTCGATGAACCATACTACACTGCCTTATTTCAGACAGCAAAGAAAGTATCAACCGCGATTCAACAAGCAACGGGGTGTGCTCGAATATGTACTGCACTTGTTGGATATGAAGTCCCTCATGTTCACTATCATCTCATTCCTACAAATACGATTGCTGATTTCACTCCTACAAGTACAAAAGAAGTAAGCATGGATGATCTCGCTCGTATGCAACAAAAGATACTTCAATATCTTCCATAAAAGAAAATCTCACTATGAATCTCCGTAAAACAACTCATATTCCAACCGATACACGGAATTATCAAAGCCATAATCTCGCAGAACTCGCAACCACTCATATGAAAAGCTATCCTGGTTCTGTAAAGCCAGGTACCGTTTCAAAACTCGTAACAGAATGTTCTGGGCTCATTGCTCGAAATCTCGAAAGTTATGGAATTACCCCGATTAACACCAACGGAAAAACCTTTCGAATTCGTGAAGAAGAAAAGGATACCGCTATAACAGCACTTCAAGCTATGTCTCTCATTCAAGATGCTGGTGGACTCTATCGAATCGATATTACTCAATAAAATATTTTCCTATGTGGAACATTGCTCTGAATACCTTTCGTGAACTCATTCGTAATAAACTCTTTTCTCTTATTGGAGTTTTTGGTGCTACTTTTATCATCCTCTCATTTCTCCTCGAGACACTTTCACTCGGTGAAGTAAAGAGAATGATCTTTGATTTTGGAATGTCATTTATCGAAATTACGGGAGTTTTTGTAGTTCTTTTTATCGGAGGACAAATGATCTATCGAGAAATCGAGGGACGTACTATCTATCTCATGCTTTCTAAACCTATCTCTCGATGATCGATACTCCTTGGAAAATTCTTCGGCTTTGCAATGGCTCTTGCGATTATTCTCGGACTCCTTTCGACACTTCTCTCGATTCTCCTCATCCTGAAAGATGCTCAACTCGATATCATTTATTTTCTTGCGATTCTCGGTATCTACATCAAATTCCTTTCACTCCTTGCGATTATCCTCTTTTTTTCAACATTCGTTTCTCCCATGGTTGCTATGTTTGTAACGGGAGGAATCTACTTTATCGGACACGGTGTTTCTGAGATACTCGCATTCGCGGCTCGAAAATGAATGACCGAGCTCCTCTATCTCGGAAAGTGACTCGCTCTTCTATTTCCAAATTATTCTATCCTCAATCTCAAAAATATCGTCGATACGGATGCTCCTATTCTCCTCTCAAATTGGCTCACAGGATATGGACTTCAGGTGCTCTATATCGTCGTAATTCTC
>SSGK01000022.1 GCA_008015855.1 Candidatus Altimarinota bacterium
GGGGTTAATCGATATTTTTCGCGCAATATTTTTTGTCGAAGATTGTCGAACAAACTATTCTGTTTCGCCAGAATCAGTCCTCTCGCATTATAAAAATGAGATAAAAGAGGTGTATTTTGATGAGATAATAGTTGGAACTTACTATGAAGATGCTATAAAGAATATAATCAGTGATATTAAATACTATAGAAAGTTCCATCGAATTCATGAGATAATCCCATTATACACTCTTTTGATAGAGTATCTCAGAAAAGAAGGACATCATATCGATATTATATCATGAATTCCACAGAATATTACTGCTTATTTTTGTCGACCCAAAAACCATACATACGTCATTTGTCGAAGTTTGTCGAAGTTGTCGAATATTCGTTTATACGCATTGTTATCAAAAAAATACATAACAAAACATCAGGCGAAGTTGTCGAAGTTCGACAGAAGAAAAAATATACATGACGCATTTTCTCTTAAAAAATCAAAATCAGAGTTGGTAGTAGGAAAAAACATTCTTCTGATTGATGATGTGGTATCAACAGGAAGTACTTTTAATGCTTGTGCAAAGGTTTTGAAGGAATGAGGAGCAAAGAAGGTGTATTGTATTTCTCTTTCGAGTACATCACTTGCAAGAAAGGTTTTGTAAATAGCCTTTTTTCGATACAATGAAATAATCTCTTAACTTCCTCTTCTATGTCAGAGAAGATCATTATTCGAAATGCCTCAACTCATAATCTCAAAAATATATCAGTTGAAATACCAAAAGATTCACTCGTGGTCGTAACGGGTGTGAGTTGATCAGGAAAATCATCTCTCGCTTTTGATACACTCTATGCTGAATGACAGAGACGTTATCTAGAAAGCCTCTCTACCTATGCGCGTATGATTGTTTCAGAGATATCAAATGAAACACGTGTCGAAGAGATACGTGGACTTTCGCCAACGATCGCCATCAATCAAAAAACTGTGTCGAACAATCCACGCTCAACGGTTGGAACTATTACAGAGATCTATGATTTCTATCGTCTCCTTTATACAACTATTGGGAAACAACATTGTCCGAATCATAAGGATATTATCCTTAAAAAAGATACGATTGTGGATATTGTAAATACCATTGATCGCTATCCAGAAGGAACAAAGTTTCATATTTCTATCCCATTTCCTCGACATTTGAATGTCGAAAGTGGCGAAGATGTGTCACGTATTGTCACCGAACTTTGATTCGTGAGATATGAATATGATGGTAAGGTGTATTCTGTAGCAGATGCTTTCACTGAGGAGACAGTTGATATAAAAAAGGTAGCAATTATCATTGATCGACTCGTGTCGAAGGTTGGCGAAGAAAGACATTCCTATGAGACACGTCTCAAAGACTCGCTCTCACTGGCATATAAAAAATCAGAATGAATTCTCTTTATTCGAATCCTTGATACGAATGAGAATTTTACCTTTCGTGAGAATCCATCATGTCCAGAATGTGACTACACTCTCAAAAATCTCACGATTTCAAATTTTTCATTCAATTCTCACTACGGTGCTTGTCCCGTGTGTCATGGACTTGGAAGTAAGATGACATTTCTTGAAGAAAATATTATCAATCAATCGCTTTCACTTTCAGAAGGTGCTATCCTACCATGGACCGCACATCCATACTATACCATATTGCTCGAAGCAATGTGTAAACGAGAGAAGATTCCATTCCATGAGTCATATCAAAAACTTACCAAAGAACAGAAAGAAAAGGTTCTTTATGGGGTAGAGTGAGTTTTTGAATTCCCATATACTTCAAAGTACGAACAAGAAAAGACTCATCATGCTCGATTTGAGTGAGTGATTCCAAATCTTGAAAGGCGTTTTAAGGAGGGTGATCCAAGCAATGATACCTATCTGAAGCGAATATCTCAGTATGTTACTGAGATTATGTGTCCCGAATGTGAATGACATCGTATTCAGCGAGACTTCCTTTCTGTAAAATTTGCGTGACTCCATATCGGAGAACTTTCTTCGCTCTGTATCCTTGATGCACAAGAATTATTCCGAAAGGTGATTCTTACTCCGACAGAAAAGATTATTTCAGAAAATATTTTTAAAAACATTACAGAACGCCTCGAATTCCTCGCTTGAGTGGGTCTTGGGTATATGACTTTGAGTCGCCGTGCGAATACGCTCTCAGGTGGAGAATCTCAGCGCATCCGTCTTGCTACGCAGATTGGAACCCGTCTTGAAGGGATTATCTATGTTCTTGATGAACCATCAATCGGTCTTCATCCAAGGGATAATGATATGCTTATTGCGAACCTAAAGCGTCTTGCGAGCATCGGAAATACGGTTATCGTTGTGGAGCATGATGAGGATATTATGCGAGAGGCGGATTATATTATCGATGTAGGGCCAAGAGCAGGGGTACATGGATGAGAAATTATATTTGCAGGAACATATGATGAGCTTCTTGAAGCAGAGCATTCTGAAACCGGTCAATACCTTTCAGGAAAACAGGTTGTATCCCTTCCAAAGAATACACGAAAACCCGAAGGATATATCGCACTCCATAATGTTACTGAAAATAATCTCAAAAATGTTTCTGTGAAAATCCCTCTCGGATTACTCACGGTTGTAACTGGTGTGAGTGGTTCGGGGAAGTCATCACTCATTATGGATACTCTTTCGAATGCGTGTATGAAACATTTCCATGAGTCTGCTGTAACCGTTGGGGCACATGAAAAGATTACTGGTCTCGATGAGATTGATAAGGTAATTATTATTGACCAGTCTCCGATTGGAAAGACGCCCCATTCAAATATTGCGACCTATACGGGGGTATTTACCTATATTCGTGAAGTATTTGCTGCTTCGCTCGAAGCTCAGAAACGCTGATATGGACCAGGACGATTTAGTTTTAATACGAAGTGAGGACGATGTGAGCTCTGTGAGGGTTCAGGGGTGAAAAAAATAGAAATGCACTTTCTTCCTGATGTTTATGTAGAATGTGATCAGTGTCATGGTACTCGATACAATCAAGAAACACTCGAAGTTCGATTCAAGGGGAAGAATATTGCCGAAGTTCTTGCTATGACGGTAGAAGAGGCGAGAGAATTCTTCGTTGCATTTCCACGTATTAAGAAGGTACTTGATGTTCTCTTTGATGTAGGACTTGGGTATATTACCCTCTGACAATCGGCTCCAACTCTCTCTGGATGAGAAGCACAGCGTATTAAATTAGCCTTTGATCTCGCAAAACGATCAACTTCAAAAACCCTCTATATCCTCGATGAACCAACAACGGGACTTCATTTCTCTGATGTTCAGAAGCTCCTCCATATCCTCGATAGACTCGTAGAAAAAGGGAATACAGTGCTTGTGATCGAACACAATCTTGATGTTATTCTCAATGCGGATTATCTTATTGATATTGGGCCAGATGGTTGAAATGCAGGAGGACACCTCTTGTATGCAGGAAAACGAGATGGTATTCTTGAAATAGAAAACTCTTATACGGCTCAGGCAATGAAGCGATATATTGCTCATAAAAAATAATCTTTTTTCTATGATTTCAGGTATTCAAAATATTGCAATCCTTACTGGTTGAACGGGATCTGAGCGAGATGTGTCGCTTCGATCAGCAGGATGCGTTGAAGAAGCATTAACACAGGCAGGGTATAATGTTACGGTTTTTGATATTCCTCTTGAATTGGGAAGATTTATCCAGGTTCATAAAGAATTTCATTTTGCATTTATTATGATACATGGAAAGCTCTGAGAAGATGGGAAGATTCCAGCACTAATGGAACTTCTTAAGGTGCCATTCCAATGAGCTCCTTCTGAGTGTCATGCAGCTTCTTTGAATAAAATCTGGGCAAAGGCTATTGTCTCTGCGGCAGGAGTTCCTGTGGCACCCTCATCCAATCATCTTTTTTATAAAAAATCTCATGCAGAAATCCTCTCAATGATTGAGGAAGCAGGATGATTTCCGTGTGTTATTAAAAAACCAAAAGAAGGAAGTACTATCGGGGTATATATCCTTCTCAATATCGAGGATTTTTATAAATATGCTGAAGAGCTTGAATTTATCGATGTGCCGGTAATGTATGAAAAATACCTCGATGGAAGGGAATTTACGGTATCTATCCTCCACGATGAATCATGAAACCCAGAAGTTCTTCCGATTGTTGAGATTATTCCTCCGGATGGTTGTTTCTTTGATTTTGAGAACAAATATAATGGGATGACGAAAGAGATATGTCCCGCTGATATCGACGATGCAACACAAGAAATACTTAATTCTATCGCACTAAAATCCCATGCAGCACTCATGGCGCAGGGATATAGCCGAACGGATATTATTATGACGAAGGAAGGAGCATTTTTCCTTGAATTAAATACAATTCCAGGCTTCACTGATCAAAGCCTTTTTCCTCGCTCTGGAAAAGCAAAATGACTCGAATTTATCGATGTATTGGAACGACTTATTATCATTGGTCGTGATCGATATACGAGTCTTTGGTTTCCTGGATAGTGGTATTTATACGTTTGGTTTTGTCGTGATAATCTTCTCTTCAAAATAACTGGCGAGAACCTGGATTCATACGTGTTCACTTCCGGCAAAGAAAAGCCCTGTACCAACGGAAGCATTGAGGAGAATATATTTTTCTTGTTCTGTGAGTTTAAAGATATTTTGAAGTACATCGATGGAAGCTGGAGACTGCTTCAAGAGGAGTTGTATCGATGAGTTCGTTACGATTGCTTTTCCGTATTGGTTCGTCATAAAGTCTTCCACATCTTGGGTGATAGTGGTTACTCCAAGACCATATTTACGAGCACGTTTTACGAGACCAAAGAGGAATTTGGCACTATCTTCATACTGCATAACATTCCATGCTTCATCGACGACAAGCATTCGCTTCTTTTCGCTCGAACGAGTTACATTCCATACATAGTTCAAGATGGTATACATCGCAATTGGGCGGAGGATTTCATCAAGGTCACGAACGGAGAATACCACGAGTCATTCTTTGAGTTCTACATTGGTTGGTTCGGAAAATACTCCTGAAAATACCCCAAATACGTATTTGTCCATACGTTCAGTGAGTGGCTTTCCTCATTCCATCGTTTCAAGAACGGAATAGAGATCCTTCATAAGGGGAATCTCTTTTCCATCCACCGAGTCGTCACTCATAGTAATTCCCTTGAGTGAGTAAGTGGTAATGAGCGCCTTTTCTAGAATCGCTTCTTCGTTTGGAGTGAGTTTTCCAAGCATAAGATTCATGAGACCGATCATATTTACGATCGCTCCACGTAAGAGATCTCCGGGTTTTGCTTCGGTATCTTTCAGAGCTCTTGGAAGATCAAACGGATTGAGTCGTTCCTTTGAGTTCATATTGATATTGAGGTAGGTTCCACCCACAGTATCGATCAGTGAGCGATATTCATTTTCTGGATCCAGAACAATAACATCCGTTCCTACCATCAGTGAACGGAGAATTTCGAGTTTCACCGCAAACGATTTACCTCATCCCGATTTGGCAAATACACACATATTTGCATTTTCCGTGCGGAATCGATCGAAGATAATGAGGGAATTGTTGTGTGTATTGATTCCATACAGAATACCATCATCTTGTGAGAGGGAATTCGAGCTAAATGGAAATGTTGTTGAGAGTCCGCGAGTTGAAATATTTCGATA
>SSGK01000061.1 GCA_008015855.1 Candidatus Altimarinota bacterium
CTATACCTTTTCGGCGCCAGGTCGTGATGATCGTTGAGATGTTATTTCATGTTCTTATTATACATTGGTATGAACGGAACAATTTCTCTCAATGATTGATCTTACAAAGGTATCCCTCCTTCCTTTTTCTCAGGTGTCACGAGAGACGGTTGCTTATGACCATGCGGACATTATTGCCTATGCATATCAGCGCCTTAAGTGGAAAATGGAATATACGAATATTGCCCAGAATATACTTCCACAACTCTTTACTCTCCGTGATCTACAATCAGTGTATGAGCTGATTTTTCAGAAAGAATTTGATAAGCGAAATTTTCGAAAGAAAATCCTCTCCCTCTGAGTGCTCGAAGAGACGAATGAATTTGATAAGGAAAATTCCAAGCGACCAGCAAAACTCTATCGATTTCTCGATAAGGATCTCTCTATTATAAGTGTTCTTTAATTATATGAGAATTAATCTCATATAAAGTTGATTTCACTCAAATAATTTATATAATAAACTCCTATTTCTAATTCTTACTCTATGAATCATTTTGAACGTTCCCTCGAACTCCATAAAAAATACCAATGAAAATTAAAACTCGAATCAATTGTACCACTCGAAACACGAGATGATCTCTCATGGGCATACTCGCCAGGAGTTGCAGAGCCATGTCGAGAAATCCATAAAGATCCATCAAAGCTCTACGATTATACCCTCAAATCTCGCACTGTTGCTGTTATCTCCGATGGATCTGCTATCCTCTGAATCGGAAACCTTGGACACAAGGCTTCTATGCCAGTTATGGAAGGGAAGTGTGTTCTTTTTAAGGAATTTGCGGGAGTAGATGCATTTCCGATTATCGTAGGAACACAGGATGTAGAAGAATTTATTCGCACTGTAAAAAATATTGCTGATACATTCGGTGGAATCAATCTCGAAGATATTTCAGCACCTCGCTGTTTTGAGATTGAAGAACGACTCAAGGCAGAACTCGATATCCCAGTAATGCACGATGATCAACATGGGACAGCTATTGTAACACTTGCAGGACTTATCAATTCTCTCAAGATTACAGGAAAAAAGAAAGAAGATATTCGTGTGGTGGTGAATGGGGTAGGTGCTGCGGGAGTGGCCATCACGAAACTTCTTCTTGCCTATGGGGTAAAGGATATTGTGATGGTTGATACGACCGGAACGATCTATAAAGGACGTGATGGAGGTATGAATCCAGTAAAAGAGATGCTTTCTGATATTACTAATACTGCCTGTATTTTTAATCCAGGAAGTAAAGAATGTATTCGTGGGGGACTCGCTGAGGCGGTAATTGGCCGAGATGTATTTGTGGGAGTTTCTGTTGCGGGAGCACTTACACCAGATATGGTGCGCTCTATGGCTCCAGATCCAATTATTTTTGCTCTTGCAAATCCAACACCTGAGATTATGCCAGAAGAAGCGAAAGCAGCAGGCGCTCGCATTATTGGAACGGGTCGAAGTGATTATCCAAATCAGATCAATAATGTTCTCGCATTTCCGGGTATTTTTAAATGAGTTCTCAAATACGGAAAGAAAGCAATTACCGAAGATATGAAGATGGCAGCAGCTCATGCATTGGCTGATTATGTTGCAAATCCAACGGAAGATGCTATCCTGCCAGATCCACTCGATAAGAACGTAGCAAATGTGGTAGCAGAAGCAATGAAGTAGTATTGACTATTATATTATATAGCATATAATATAAATATATTTTCTTACATGAACCATATGAAGCTTTCTGAGGAGATACAGGAATGAGGTGAGGTTGAGCAAAATCGCTCAAAAGCTCTCATTGCAGCAGTTGCACTATCCATCTCTGCGCTCACGTCATGATGTGCGGTTGATTACATTCGGACACGACCCTACTATCTCGATAGGGGTGGTGTATACTATCCTGATCGATCACACCATCACCATCGTCAGGAACAACCAAAGGTAATTATTATACAACAGAAGGCTCCACCTCCCCCTCCTCCACGAAAAGTAATTATTATTGATAATTCTCGGGGATGACATGGATGACACCAGCATAATAATCATCGACGAGATAAATAAAAAGCTCCTTATGGAGCTTTTTTTGTGAGGAGGGAATGAAGTTTTGAAAATGTTTTCCAGCGGAGCTTTTTTCCAGTAATTCGTCACTCAGCAACAATAGCATTTCTTCGGTGATTTACTACTTGGTACTCAATATAATCAGAATGAATATGTCCGTATGTTACCAGAGCATCACCCATTCTAAGATCGTCTATACTGGTAGGGTAGGTGATAACATGACTCGTTTCATAGGTGAGGATTCCTCATTTTTCATATCATTCTGGATTATTTTCTTGGCTTAAGTGATATGATATTGCCTGTGCCGCGGCTTCCTCAATAGTCTCACGCGTAACACTATTGAGATCATCGATATACCATGCAGATGTAAAGCTTGGTTGCAATTCTGAGGCTACCTCTAATTTCTTATATCCATTCAAGAATCGAAATGGAGGTTTTTGTGGAAGGTGTGTATCGAGAGTTGTCTCATCAAGGGTATGTTCATGAAAATCGGGTTCTTCAGAATGAGAGTATATAGGAGTTGCGATACAAAAGAGTACATCCTCTATCATTGCTATATCAACACTATTTTCTCAGCGTTTTGCGGTGAGTACCTTTCTATTTTTATCAAATGAAAGAATATCTCATGGGAGACATATGTTTAAAAAGGTAACTTTTGGTGATGTTACCCGCTTAATGTTATGTTCAGCGAGATGGAGTGCGATACTTTTTAAGATAACCCCAGGAACAATGGCTTTCCCATTTCAGAAATGTCATTCGAGAACGGGGTGATTTTCAGTAATTTTTATCGAATCTTTTCAAGAATATTCAAAGAGTCATTCGAAGATGTTTCCGAGTTTTGCATCCATCAGTGAGAATACTTTTTTTCCAAGTGTTGCTTGGAGATCTCCACTTTCATGGATACTTGGTCTATCAAGATGGAGAGGGGAAATCAAAGATTCCATATATTGCGAATAGAAAATATTATTGGATTATATATTTTCAGAGAAAATCGCAATAGATTTATAAAAAATCCCGAGATATCCTCGGGATTTTATTATTTCTTGAGTCGAACAATTTCCAGTATTCAAAGCACACAAATCATGATAAAACCATATTTGTATCCATGATGACTGCTCATAAAGTCTGCGATATATCCACCAAAGTTAACGATTCCAATAAGGAGAAGAAAGATTGTTACCATGAGTGCTCTTCCATTTTCTTTTGCCCAATCAGCAAATACGGAGTGATTCGCATGAAGGTATTTTGTCTGAAGAACCGCAAATGAACCAACAACGAGAATGAGAAGGAGAGAGAATATGCTTGATTCAGGAACTCATCCGATCATATCAGGCGCTGCTTTTGCAAATCATTTTTCCAGCATCTCAAGAGCTGTAAAGAGGATAATGAAGAGTCCGAGCCATTGAATAGATGGATATTTTTCCAACATTCGAGCGATCCATCCAGAGGCAAGTACCATAAGGATGATAGAGAATATGAGTCCAATTCCGAGATTTACGTAATTTCCGTGAGATGCTCCAGCAACCGCAAGAACGTTATCAAGAGACATGGCAACATCGGCAACCACAATCATCTTAACAGCACTCCAGAAATTATCTCCCCCATCGTGTCCATCTTCTGCGTGTTCTTGTGCACGAATTTCTCGATAGAACTTCCATACAACATAGAGAAGAAGGATAGCACCGAGGAATTCAAGTCCAGGAATTTGTAAGAGAAATACAACTCAAAACGAGAAGAGGATACGGAGAATAGTGGCACCAGCTACTCCCCAGAATATTGCTTTTTTACGAGTTACTCATTTGAGTTTTTTTGTTGCCATCCCAATAAGAATAGCATTATCACCACTCATAACGAGATCGATGAGAATGATATTAAGAAGCGCAAAGAGTCCAGCACTGGTTGTGAGTGCTTGTACGTCGTGCATAAGCACATTCATAAAATCTTGCATAGGAAAAATAAGAATGTAAGAATCTTGAGTGTATTGTATTTTATCAGCTTGTAAAGTAAGGAAAAGTATAAAAAGTTTGACATATTTCATATCTATGTGATAGAATCATACAAATAAATCTCTGCTTTATGACTTCACGAAATCCAGAAATCCCTGATAATACTCGTAATCCTGAGTCGGTTGAAAAGGCTTTTGGTTTTGAGAACTTTGCTGGTTCTCATGAGCAAGAACAAAAAGGATATGAGGCAATCAAGTCCCATCTCAAGCCACTCAAATCGGGTGAGAAATATGGAGAAGAAGACGTAAATAGTGCCTTTGAAGAATCGACGAATGAGCAGATTAAAAAATTATGAAATTCTCAAAACAAGCAGCATATTGTTGATATGCAAAAAGAATTGATGGAGGATTTAAAATGAGTGCAAGATGTTGGTGAGAAATTAAAAAAGATTTCTGTGTTTCAAGAGGCTATGAACAACGCAACATGATCCGTTCATGGAGCACAAAAAAAATCAGAACAATGATTTCAGGAGTGAATTGAGAAACAAAATACAGAAGTAACGCAGAAAAAAATTGATCGATTTGTAGAATTTTGAAAACAACTTCGAAATGCCCTTGATACCCAAGAAGCAGAAAGTATGAAAGAATTTACACGTGCTCAAGAAACAGTAAAAACCCTTATGCTTGATCCATCAAAGCAACCAGCCTCCTCTGATCAACGTGCGAGCGCTCAGGTTGAATGAGAAATGATTGAAAACTGGCCATAACAAAATCCCTCTTTTAAGAGGGATTTTGTTTAGGGAACAATCGTATTTTCGAGAATATGAGTAATAATTGCATCTGTTGTAATTCATTCACCGATTGCCTCATAGGAGAGTCCTATGCGATGTCTGAGTATATCATGTGCGAGGGAGTTTATATCATCTGGGAGAACATAGGTTCTTCCGAGGAGGATGTATTGTTTTTTTGCAAGACGAACAAATGCGAGTGATGCGCGAGGAGATGCTCCAAATTTTATAAAACGAGCAATCGATTCACTCGGTTCACGAGTTGCATGGATAATATTGAGAATATAATCATACACCTTTTCATCGATGTAGACTCCTTCTTGGATGCTTGTTTGTATCTGGCGAATCTCGTCTTCATGAAAGAGGGGAGATGAGTGCTTGTCTTGATGAAAGAAATCTTCTCCCGCCTGCATGAGACGGAGTTCATCTTCTCGATTTGGATATGAGATAGTAACCTTCATAAGGAATCGATCCAGCTGCGCTTCTGGTAGTGGGTATGTCCCCTCTTGTTCTATAGGATTTTGTGTTGCGAGTGTAAAAAATGGAGAGGGAAGTGGGTGAGTAGTATCTCCGATGGTAACTTGCCTCTGTTGCATAGCTTCTAAGAGTGCAGATTGAACCTTCGGAGGAGTTCTATTGATCTCATCAGCAATGAGTATGTTTGTAAAAATAGGTCCCTTTCGAGTGATAAAATCACCCTTTTGAGGGCGATACACCTCACTTCCGATGAGATCGGAAGGAAGGAGGTCTGGGGTGAAAGATATTCGTTTTGACGAGAGTCACAAGCCCCTTGCAAGTGATTCGATGGATCGAGTTTTTGCAATTCATGGCACTCATTCAAGGAGGACGTGTCCACCAGTAAATACGGTTAACAAGAGCCGATCGATGAGATGCTCTTGTCCATAAATATGATGTTTCATCCAATCTTTCAGTGTCTGAATACGTTCAGAGAGTGTTTTTACGCTTTCTTCGGAAAGCAGGGTATTATTTTTGTGCTGCATATTCTTTCGCAAAAGTAGTGTTACCATCCTCATATTTTCTTAAGAGAACCATGAGATCAGGAGGAACGGTTGTGAGTGCTCCAAAGTTTTTTTGTCGAAATTGCTCACTAATGAGTAAATGGAGTATTTCTGAAAGGATTTTTTTCTTCGCAGAGTTGATCTCATATGAGATAATCTGAGTAATATTCGTTTCTGCCGGAACAGGGTTTCCAGAGGTTTTCTCGAGTATAAAACGGATATAACCTTCGTATTCTTGAAGCGTTTTTGGAATATATGGCTTATTTTTATTCTTCGCGGTAATATATTTTTGCGCGTAGAGGGCAATAGAATAGATAATGATAGTTGCTACCATTATAAAGAACGTCCAGTAAAGCGTGTCTACTACATTTCGAATGGTTCGAATATCAAAGAAATCTGAGCGAGCATTCTGGAGCGTTGCCACCATTCCTGTTTCTCATGTATTCGTCTTTGTCTTTCATTCGAGAACGTGAATTGTTGTTCCATTGATGAATACTTCTTTTCTACGTCAGAATTTAATACTCTCTCCTCCTATATCATAGGTCCCTGTTTTTGTTCCTTGGAGCTTATAAGAGATAGTGCTAATCTTTGTCCATGTTTCTCCATTCTGGGTAATTTTTTCACTCCCGAGCTGAGAATGGACAGTAAAATATTTAATCCCTGAAATCGGAAGGTTGGTCGGTGTATCATAAAAACTTCCAGATGAACTGGATGTTTGAGTGATAGTAATGGTTACAGGAAATGTATCCTGATTGGTAACAATCTTATTTGGAGTCACAACCGTAACTCGTACTGAGGGGATACTACTAAAGATATCAGATTGTACTGGAAAAGCGTCATGAAAATCCCCAGTATTTGTTACGGTTTGTTTTCCGGTATTCGTTTGTATTTTTCCGGTAAGTGTTTCAGGTAATTTTGCTCCTGTTTGTGTTGTTTTTGTTGCTCCAGAAGCGGTTTTTCCTGATTGTGTCTGATTACTTCCAGAAGCGGTTTTTCCTGATTGTGTTGTCGATCCAGTCTGGATAACTGCCTGTTTCAATGAGCGTTCTCCCATAAGTGAATTTCGAATTATAGCCCAATTATATGTTTTTCCCTATTTATACAAGCGAATACATAAAAAAGAACTTGTTTTTTGTGATTTTTCTTGTTTTGTGGTAGCATACCTTTATGAAAAATAATTTATTCCACATCTTCGTTCGATATGCGACGGCTCCATCTGAAAATGGAGAATCAGTTCCAGCAGTACAAACGGTACAAAAGGGGACAGAACAAATAAGTCAAGCACCAAATGATAAAGAGGCAAATGACTATTTTCGATGAAGTATTGAAGGTATTACTCAACAGCATCTTGAAAAAGAGGTTGAGCGATATGAAAAAGAACTGGAGGCACTCGTAAAAACAGCATTGGAATCAAATCCATGAGTTATTCCAAAGCTCAATAGTATTATCGCTGCAGAATGAGGAGGCGTAACAGCAGAAGCAATGATTGCTGGATGAGATTATAAAGGCTTATACGTGAGTGAGAAAATTATCCAAGCCCTCTTTCCTGGAAATACTCAGATTCTTCAAAAATACAATTGATACGTTATTTCTAGCGCTCGTCTTTCAAAGATTAATATTGATATTGTAGAGAGAGGTAATTTTGTTCCAAGAATGGAAAAAGTGCGAAAGGTCTTGCTCTGACGTATTGAGGATCCGACTCTTTTTGAAACCCTCAGGAAAGAACTTCATCTCCCGTATAAAACACTGGATGAGTGGAAGGCAAAAGAAAATACCGATACCATTCTCAATACTGTCTATATTAAGAATTCTGAATTAGCACAAAAAATCTTCCCATCACAAGAGTCTTTGAGGGATGATATTGCGGAATATCAGAGTGTGTTATGAGCCCTTGAATCATTTAAGTTATGACGAAATACACTGGATGCACAAATAAATCGTGACAAGAAGATGTCAGAACTTCTTGAAAAGATTCATGGAATGAGTCAGAAAATAACGGTTCTCGCTCAAAAAATGGATGATAAAGACATCTTCAAATCTTCTCTTATTGCACTTCAAAAAGATATTTGAAATCCAGAAAAAGATGCCCTTCAGATTCGAAGTAAGATTTTTCAGGATGCAATCAATATTGCTAGCAAAGATACGTCAACACGTATGGTATTGAAGGATATATTTCAGGAAAAACTTTCATGATGGAAGGAGATGGCGATGAGGGATACTCCGGGTATGGAATGAATTATGCAGTTAAATGAAAATTCGAGTTATGAAGATTTTGTGGCAAATCCATTTGTACGAACAAAATTCATGGAATCAAATACTGAAGTAAAGAGCGCTATTCTTGCGGGAGCTTCTCCATTGCATCATGATGATATATTGGAAATCTATGATGAGATTACAGAGCTTTATGGAATCCAATCAAGCGTGAGAATGGAGGAAAAAAATGTAAAATATATTACCGAACAAAATTCTAAAAAATGGGAAGAATATGCGAATAATGACACATTTTGAATTGAAAAATGGAGAAATACTTCCGATAATCAGAATCAAAATTCTTCAAAGGGCGAAGGCATTCTTCAGGAGATAAAATGAATAAATGGATGAGGATCCATGGAATCAGTTTCCGTATCCCAATTGATGGATAAACTTCAATCCGATGCTTCGCTTTCGGCAAAATTGAAGAATCTTCCTGATGGTTTTGAGCTTCCGATTGGAAAATGAATCACCGGAAAGATAGAACATAATTGAGAAGGGCTTTCTCTGACAATTGGTTGAGATACATGGAATCTTGGAGAAAAGAATCCATGAGCCGAATACAGACGTATTCAGCGTCTGACGATGACTCCGCACTTTGAGACACTGATTCTCCCGATGGGGCAAGATGCTATCCAAGCAATATATCGAAAGATTAATCTCCGTCCAGAACTCCTTCCACTCCACAATAAAGAGGATACAGTGATATCGAGCTTCCGATTTTCGTATATCCTTACCAAAGTGTTGGATTCTATCGCCAATAAAAGCGATGACACGCTGGATGGAATATCAGTGGATCTACCCCTCTCTTCAGCGCCAAACGATACTATGGAAAGTTTTCAATCCTATTTATCGAGTAATTCTGCAGGGCTTGATTCTCTCTATCAGAAAATTCAATCAAAGAATGATTCTCTTCCAAATGAGAAAAAAGTATTAGACGCACGAGGACAGGTAAATCCTACTATGTTTCTCTCACTTCTTGATTCAGTCAATTTCCAAGTAACGTAGATATACGTTACTTTTTTTTCATTTTTGAGCATCTTTCCATATAATCCAAACCATACTTTTTTTGGATTCATGCTTTCATATTCTCTTCTTCATTCTGATTGATTTGCTCGTGCCTGAGTAGTTCATACACCCCATGGTGATATTGCAACTCCGATATTTATGCCAGTTGGAACACGCTCTGCTCTCAAATGACTTACGACTGATCAGATTCGTTCAATCGGTGCTGAGATAATGCTCGTCAATAACTATCATTCTTACTTAAAACCTGGTACGGAAGTGGTAGAGTCATTTGGATGACTCCATTCATTTATGGATATTGATTTTCCGATTCTTACTGATTCGGGTGGATTTCAGGTATTCTCTCTTGGTCTTGGTATGCAGAATGAGAGTGGTGAAAAGCTCGCAAAGGTTACGGAAGAAGGGGTTCATTTTCGTTCGTATCTCGATGGATCGAAGCATTTTTTTACCCCAGAAAATGTTATGGATATGCAGGCAGCATTTGGTGCGGATATTATTATGGCATTCGATGAATGTGCTCCAGGAGGATCTTCCAAAGAATATGCGAAGGCAGCGATGGAACGAACCCATCGTTGGGCTATTCGCTCAAAAGAACAATGGCAGAAGAATGAATGAAAACGAAAGGAAAAATGACTCCATTCTCAGGCTCTTTTTGGAATTATCCAATGAGTGATTTATGATGATCTTCGAAAAGAATCTGCTGAGTTTATACGAGATTTGGATTTTCCAGGGGTTGCTATCGGTGGGCTTTCAGTAGGAGAAAGCAAGGAAGATATGTACCGTATTCTCGATGTTATCGCACCGATTCTTCCGACAGATAAGCCACACTACCTTATGTGAGTAGGGACTCCAGAGGATATTGTTGAGTGAATTGCACGATGAATTGATATGTTTGATTGTGTCCTTGCGACGCGTATTGGTCGTCATGGGGAAGCATTTTCGAGCTATGGAAATATCAAGATTGGCTGAGAAAAGTATAAATTCTCGCAAGAACATATTCCGATGTTACCAGAACATGAGACAGAAGTTTCAAAGCGATATTCGCTCGGATACCTCCGTCACCTCGTTAATGTCGGTGAATCAACAGGTGGAGTACTCTTGTCCCTCCATAATATCGAATACCTTTTGAAGTTAACAAAAACCGCCCGTGAGGCGATTA
>SSGK01000008.1 GCA_008015855.1 Candidatus Altimarinota bacterium
ATTCCGATGATTGCCCCGATTCCAATCTGGAAGAAGAGTCGAATCATTGGATGGAGTGAAAAATAACTTTTATCAATCGTATCGAGATCATCGATAAAACTTACAAGGGCGATAAAGCTTGCGAGAATAAGAATGATCCAATACTTTCGTTCCCATATCTCATACATGTTAAAATAAGGGAGGGCAATGAGGGATATGAGGGCAAAGTTTATAAAAACAAGAACTCCGATTCCATTGGGTGTAGGGGCTCTATTTCATTCTGATGGGTAGCGTTCGGGATGATCGAGTATGCGTATTTTTCTCAAAACAAAAAGCCCAAATCGCATAATAATATATGATGAAAGCGTTGATATAACGAGAAGTGTGATGAGTTCGGTGAAAAATTGCATACAGAAAAATGATTACTGTTGATTTTTTTGTTGTCGTTTCTTTTCTATCTTTTCTTGGATTTCCTCTTCTTTTGCACGCATGTATTCGATGAAGTGTTCACGACGGAAAAAATAAGTATAGAGTGCAAATCAGATAATCACTACGAGTACAATTTTTTCGAGATTATCGAGAATCGTCTCATAATGATCTGCAAAAAAGATTCCAATACAAATAATCGTTACTGCCCAAAGAGTGGATCCAATAGCATTATAGAGCCAAAATTTTCTTTCATTCATCCCTCCTGACCCTGCAATAAATGGGACAAATGCACGAGTAAAATTGTTAAATTTCCCGAGTATAATATACCATGGTCCATTCTTCTTGGTCTGATTTTCCAGTATTCGAGCTTCTGTTTTTCCGATTCCAAACCAGTCGCCGTAGGATTCTATAAAATCATGTCAAAATCTTGCCCCGAGCCAGTATCCAAGATAATTTCCTATCATTGCCCCGAATATGGCAAGGCTTACAGTTCCGATAAAATGCTCTTTTCCAAAGAATCATCCGACCAATATCATGATATTCATACCAGGAAGCACGGTTCCAATAACCGGGAGGGACTCTATCAAAGCACTTGAAAAGGCTATAAGATAGTTCCAATTTCCAATACTTTCAATAATCGTCTTTATGAAGAGGATGAAATCTTTGATAAGTTCTGGTTTAATAATTGAAAGAATCGCGAGAAAAAACGTCAGAATTGCGAGACCAATCGTAATAATTTTTGCAAGAAGTTTGGCAATATTGCGAATCATAGTGATATGAGCGGAACGGGAGTCTATTCCTATTAATAAATACCAGTGCATACTATGAATTTTGGCAAGAGTATCAAACAAAAGGTTGTTATTTTTTCTCCTTTTCCTTGCTAGAATGTAACATTGTCTTTAAATAAATTATTATAAATAATTATTTAATATTGGTAATATTGATTCTTTTGAAAAACATATAATAACTATGATATACTACGTTCAATACATATTGATCCCATCATGGGTAAAAATACATACCAATACATCTGTTTTCTTTGTGCTTTTCTTTCGATATTTTCCTCGCTCCATGCTTTGGCTTTCTGAGGAGGGTTTTCACATTTGTATCAATTCGTCTCGGGAGAATCCTTTATCGCACGTTGGTGGGAGGGGGAGCGATTACTTCCTCCATGATATTCACAAGCGGTAAGTCAGGAAGTGCACATATTTCCCATAGAGGCAAAAGGCGGATTTTATACAGGTTCTCTCTATATTTATGGGGATGTTGGTATCTGGAAATCCCTCGATGATGGGATTCATTGGGAAAATATATTCCCTGAGTGAGTAGATTTTTTTGAGAGAGCTTCGAAGGAGCTTTCTCCAGAGTTTGTAGAAGTATATGTTTCTTCTGAGGTTTCTATTTCAGGAGAGCAGAGGGTTTCAGGGGAAGTGCAATTGATTCATCCACTCTACACTTGGTCGGATGATGGTATCTGTGGAAAATTCTCCCGTTCATTTACGGATGGGAGGAATTGGAAAGTATTGAGTGATTGTATGATTCAATATACTCCAGATATTACAAAAATTAAACCATTTTGGATAGATCCTTATAATTCTCTCCATATATTTGTGAAGTGGGGATGAATCTATGAATCGTTCGATGGAGGTGAGACATTCTTTCTTATGGAGGATTTCATTCTTCAGAGTCCATCACTCCATGATCCATATTGGATGCTCTCTCATGCCAACCGAGAACTCTATGATCTTATAGGATATTCTTATTACCCACGAGAAAACTAACGATCTTTCGGTACTAAAAAATATCCGAGAAGTACAAAATGACTGACAACGGGTATATTAAAACAGAAAAAAGCAAAAAAGAGGAGGATACCCTCTTTTTTTTGTCGTTCCAATCGAGGAAAGAGGAAGATGAGTCCGAGGATCCATCAAAGAGTGAGGGGGAATCCGAGAAAAAAGATGCTATCAAGGAGGATGTTATGACTTGAATCGAGTGTAGCATTATCATCTATGTATTTTCGAAGTGCTTCGGATCGATTAATTATTGTATCGTAGTAAGCCCCCATACTATCATTTCACTGTCCGGTGACTAGTATACGTGGTTCTTCCAGGAGGGATTTCCCTACTTGTTGCATGATGATTCAGCGAGTTTCTAATGAGAGAAGTTTTTCGTTGGGTATCAGGGTATAGGTGTACTGGAGTCCCATGAGGATAAATCAGAGAAGGACAAAACCAGTACCGAGGAATATCCTCTGTTTCCAAAAAAGCTTTATGAGAAGATAGAGAATAGCAATCCCTATCCCGATAAAACTTCCCGTTGCGAGAATTCCTAGGATAATAATGATTCAAGGGAGGATGTGTTCTTTCTGATTCTTTCCATGAAAGAGAAAGGGGAGTGTCATAATGAGGTACCCTGCGAGATAGTTTGGATTTCCGAGTGTTGCAAAGACTCGATCACTTCACCAAGTATTTCCAGTATAGTAAGCTGCAAGTGGGTCGAGACCCATATATTGACCGATTCATATGAGAGCAAGGAGCCATCCCATCGTTCGGATAATTCTTGGAATATATCCGAATGAGTGATATTTTTTGACTGAAAAGAGGAGAGCACTCCATCCGATACAAGTAAGGAAAAAGAGGAGTCCATGATTTTTTTCATTGCTCCCAATCCAATCAGCGTTTATTGGGATATTATTGCTTGTTATCCCAAGTGTTAAGAAAGTACCGAGTATGAGTGCTCAAAATGAGAAGTAGATGTTTTGGGTTTTAAGCCAACGGTAGATATCTTTTCCATAGAACAGGATGAGTGCGAGAGTGAGCGCGATAAAAAGCTCTACTTTTATTCGTTCGTATGAGGAAGGAATCCGTGCGATATAGCCAATATATGCTCCTATATGTGAAAATACGAGAGGAATAAGGATAAAGGGGAGGAAAAAAAGAGTGTTCATACAATAAAAACAGATACTAGTATAGTATCTGTTTTTATGCAGAATCAAAATTACGATGCAAGCTTTGTAATAACACCTTGGATAATTGCTTGAGTATCAATCTGTCGTATTTCTCGAGTGAGCATTTTTTCTTCTTTCTTTCGATCTTTTATACGATTATTAATGCTTTCCCAATCACCATCTCGCTCAGCAATACTTTCTGCGAGCTCAAGAAGGGTTTCGATATATCCTTCTTCTGATTGAATTCTATCCTTGAGAGCGAGCGCATTCTTGTATTTTTCGTTCGTATGAATTGCTTCACGAATTACTTGTCTGATTCCACGCTCCACGATTGCATAAATATTTTCGTTCGTTCATTGAGAAGCTTTTATCTTTTGTTTTGAATGAGCACATCGATGAATCACATCTTCTTCTGATTGTATTCCTGAAAATATTCCATTTTGTGTATGGAGAAGATTGGATATTTCTTCTTCGATTCGAGTGATATCTTTTTCGAGTAGTTCGATTTGTATTTCTAGCTCATTCGTATCAGAAGAAGCGGTGGTTTCCAGGCGTTTTCGTTTTCGTGGATTCATAACTGCCGTATTTTCGAGTTCTGTCCTTGCCTGAATTGATCGTTCTAATCGTGCTTCCTTTTGAGATTTTTGAGATTTCTTTCCTTCGAGTTGGCTTGTGAGATCCTTTATATGGCGAGATATAGTGAGTCATTTTTTTAATTCCCCAATAGGTCAACCATGTATTTGCTTATAGATTTCCTCAGCAAGATGTGTCATCTTTGCATTGAGTTGATCCTTATTGTTATGCAATTGTTGCATGAGTTCCATGAGACTAATGCGGACTCCTTTGTACTCTTCATTTTCCTTCTTTTCATTCGATGGCTTTGTGATATTTCCACGTTGAGTGCTAATAACTGTCTGAGGTGCAATAGGTTTCTTTTTTACGGCAACTACCTTTCATGGTTTTTGCGTATTCGTTGATTGTACCCTCGCGTTGAGTATGGTTTCTTCTCATTGCTCTATGGCTGTCATCTTTTCTCGTATTCGCACTGCCTGTCATTCGAGTTCTTTTCTATGGGTTTCTTTTATGGTTTCATCTTTTCCAGCAAAATCGGTATCAATGTTTTCGATAGCATCCGTAATGAGTGCGAGTTCGCTTTCAAGAATCTCAAGAGTATCTCATTTTCCTATTCTGGTACTTCCTGCAGAATCATCTACCTTTTTTAATACGCTCATTGCCTGAGTATGGAATTTTCGTAGAAGAGGACCGGTACTTCCAGGACGTATAATTTGCTCTTCATTTACATCTGGCACAAGAACATTTGCGGCAGAATAGCTATTTCGGATGAGTGTATTCTTAAAGCTTGCAGAGGAAGTGAGGATATCACCGTGAACGACGAGTACTTTCGAGTTCTTTCGAAACTTAATGGCTTCTAAGAATACAAGAAGGTCTTCTTCGTCTGCATGTCATGAAAGGAATGTAAAATTCTTCATGCGAGCCTTAATGTTCGTTGATTTTCCAGAGATGGTTACTTGTTTCATCTGAACTGGCCCTGCCAGTTGGTGTCCGAGGGTTCATTCGGCGAGATATCCAGGAAAGTAGAATGCTGATTGTTCGTCGGTTGCCCATGCTGAGAGATAGGACACAATCGGTCATCCATTCGCCATTCAAGAAGCAGTAAGAATAACTCGTTGAGTGGTATTTCACTTTTGCATGAGGGCTTCTCGTTCTTCGCTCGTTGTGACTGGTATATAGTTTCCGTTTACGGGATTCAAAAAGTCGATAAATTCTTCAAGAAATTTTTTCTCACGGTCGATATAATCATCTCCCACCGCCTTTCGGATAGATTCTTGATGGGGAGTTTTGAGTTCAAGAAGGGTTCGACGAGCCTCTGTAATATATGCCTGAATATAGGCGATTCCCATCGGTGAATCTACATAGATAGGCACATTCAATTTTCCTGCCTTTTTGAGTGATACCACACGAAAGAGCATATTCTGAAGTCGATCCAGTGAGAAACAAGCGTGAATTACTTGGTTATATGGCTTTCGTTCTTTTGTCGATTCAAAGGCATTTACGAGAGAATCTTCCCACTCTGTGCGCCCTTCTTCAAACTTATCACGAACCCGTCATCCATAGGTTGATTCGATAACAACTGCATCAATTGGATCATTATTTGGAGGAGTAGGGATTCCATTGATATGAAGATCCCATTTATACGAACCGATGTCTCCTGAAAAGAGAACCTTATGAGGCTTTCCATGCTCATCCATAATCTCATAGAGCGCCATCGCACTTCCGATAATATGTCCAGCATTATAGTAGCGGAGACGAACCTTTCATGGAACAATATCCTGCCATCCATCGCTTATATTTTGCGTTTCTATATGAGCGATAGCCCTTTCTACATCTTCGAGAACAAATGTAGGAGGTGGTGGTGCAATGAGTTCTTCCCAGTTTGACGGAACTTCCACGGTGCCATTCGGATTTTTTCGAAGGATTCCATACTTTGTATCGAGGAGCTCAATTGCTGTATCTCTTCGATTGAGACGAGTTGGCTCATTACTCTTCCTGAGGTTATTCCCAGAACGTGTTTTTTCGGGAGTTCTTTTTTCGTACGATTCAATCGTATGAATAAGTTTTCTGATATCCTTTCGTGCTTCCTCAAACTTTTCCATAGCGCGAGTATAGAATTCCATTTGAATCTTTGCAGCATCCTTGAGAGCTACTTCTGTGGCTCGTTTTGTTCCAGGAGTCGCGATGATTCTACCCGCATATGTTTTTCCTCCTGTAAATAGTCGAGGAAGGTCCCCGATATGGTCCATATGGGGATGGGTGAGAACGATACAATTTGTTCCCGATGCAATATCTTCGATATTTCTCTCGAGCGTTCCGGTTCCTTGGTATCCACCGATATCATTGAGAATACGAATGGTAGAATCGTGGTATCCGATAGCCAATTCATGACAGGAAGCAGTGAGATTTCTTTCTGTAACTCCTGCTTCATTACTCTTTCCGATTCATCCATGAGATATGATGGATATACCTACGGTTCATTCTCCTGTATTTTGACGTGTTGGCATAGTATTGTATGTGAGAAATTAATTATAAAATACATATTAGATGCTTATTTGCAAATTAATTTTATAATTAATATTTTACTCATAAAAAATCCCCTCAACTTGAGAGGATTTTTTCTATTCTTGTGTCAGTGGGCGTCCCATAATAATGCGTTCTATGTGACTTCGTCTAATACCGGTAATCGTGAGAAATTCTTGTACAAAGAATACTTCTGATTCCGTTTTTGGAATATTCATAAGGGTATCAATCTTTGTTCTGTCGTATTTTCATTGTGTTTTTCGTTGCTTATTCTTCCAGAGTTCTTCTTGTCGCATAGTGCTCGTCAGTACGGATCGAAGCATCTTTGGATTATCGCTGAGGAGTTTCTTTTCATCGGCGAGAGACTCGAGAATATCGAGAATCTCTTCTCGCAATCGTCTCTGTGTATCTTCGGGGAGTACTTTGGATCAGCGTGCATGTGCTACGAGATTTGCCACCCGTGCTCGAACGCGATAGACGCGATTCCTCCATTGGCGTGCGGTACTTGATATAGAGAGTTCTCATTCTCATTCAAGAGGGAATACTTCAGTGCTCATATTTGAGAAAGTGAAGGTGTAGTGCTTATAATTATACATACTCTTATGAAAATGCAAATATTTGTTTTTGTGTGTATGTTGGACATTTAAAAACACTCCAGTAAGGAGTGTTTTTTGAAAGAGAGATTATGCTACGAGCATCTTGAGGGCAACAGGGTCGAATAGGAAGAAATATCCGAGAATGAGCATAATGATTCATCCTATCGCGAGGCAATATCGAGTATACTTGGTTGTCAGATGGAGGTACTGGAATGCGTAGAGCGCAATCCCAAATACG
>SSGK01000057.1 GCA_008015855.1 Candidatus Altimarinota bacterium
GGATCAATGGTGTAATTATATGCATTTTGAAAATCAGCATTTTCAAGCTTGGTTCTTTGAAATATCGCCCTATCAAGTTGAGAGTAAGAAAAGCAAGCTCATGAACAATCAGCACCCGTAAAATTTACCTCCTTGAGTTCACAGGCATCAAAAATAGTATTTTTTATTTTCATACCAGAAAAGGATGCAAGTTCGAGATTGGATTTTGTAAAGCGCACCTCAAAGAGAAATTCATTACAATTCTTAAAATCGACTCAGAGCAGTTTTGATTCGATGAAGTGTATATTTTGGAATTTGGTTGCAAAGGTTTGTACCATAGTAAGATTACAAGATTGGAACTCACAGTCGATAAACTGCACATGAGAGAGGCTTGAGTGAGAAAAATTACATTCCTTAAATATACAATTTTCATACTCTCAGATGGGAAGATGATTCTCAGAATAGTCCTGATTTTCAAATGTTTGATTTTCGATGTACATATATTGGGTTATTCTTAATAATTCTTCAATTCTTCTTCGAGTCTATCGAAGTTTTCTCCATTTTTTTCTATCAAGAAATCCCTCATTTTTTCGAGAAATTCAGCGCTCTCAAAAGTGGATATCCAGGTCATTTTTGTTTTATTTTCTCCAAGGTCTTCGAGTATAATCTCTGTCTGAAAATGAGGTTCTACGATATGTTCCGTGATGATATGATTCTTCTCGATACGATGAAAGATATGTTCATTCGCATAATTCTGTCCATCCGGTGAGTGCATCGTAAATATCCAATGTCCTCAATCCACAAATTCAAAAGAGTGAAATGTATTGGTAAAACCTTTCGGTCACCACCACCTTGCAAGTGCGAGAGGATTAGAATATTTTTCAAATACTGCTTCTGTAGAAAAAGAGTAAGTGCGAGAGAGGGTAAGAGAATTTTCCATAGAATATTTATGAATTATAAGCTGTTTCGATCGCATCCCAGGAAAGTCGTTTCATCTCCATGGTAGCCTTCATGAGTTTGGATTTTCATTCGGGAGTGCCAGTTTTCATATATTCAACAAAATTCGTTGGATTGAGTTGTCATGATACACCAAACTTATCCGTCATCCATCCACACATTTCAGCCTCTGGAACGGCTGAAAGTTTATTGTAATAATAGTCCATTTCCTCCTGACTCGAACATGGTATCATCCATGATGCAGCACACGAATGCTGGAAATATGGTCCGCCATTCAGGGTGGCAAATTGATCCGTTCCAAAGAGAGTAAACTCCACTATCATCACATCTCACTTCTGAGAGCCCGGAAGATGAGGATTTGCCTCATCATAGAGACCAGTAGTAGTGATATGAGAATCTGGAAATACAGAGCAGTAGTATTCCGCCATTTCAAGGGCTTGATTGGTCGGTGACCAGAGGCAAGTAGTGAGCATAAAATAGTTTTAATTTTTAAATTTTGGCCATCTATTATATCAAATATTCGGATTATTTGACTGAAATAATCAAATAAATTCAACCTCTTTTTGATTAACTTCAGAATCCGTTGCTGTTTCTGACTGCCAGAGGATTTCTCGTGTAATAGTAAAAATTTTTCTTTCTTCTTCTGTAAAATCAGATTCTAACAACTTAGAATTTACACTCCCAAAATAACTAAATGTTCCTGTAAGATCTTTTCAGATATATATTTTCCCATTCGGATACGTTATTTTATAAATCCATTTCATAAAAATTTATTAAAAATTATTTCCCCTCAAAATTCACCATCCACTGTACTCCGAACTTATCTCGTCCTGATCCATAATACGCACCCCAGAACATATCCTGAAGTGGCATCTCGATAGTACCACCCTCCATAAGTCAATGAAAGATTTTCTCAGTTTCTTCGCGAGAATCTGGATGGAGGGATATATGAACATTGTTTCCTTGATTCACTGTGAGTCCCATCGATGGCGGAGCATCAGCCCCCATGAGCTTATGTCCACCGAGAATCGGAAGACAGATATGTATAATAAGATTCTTGTCATTCTCAGCAAGTGGAGGCATTCATTCTTGTGGAGGGATGTCACCGAACCGTGCAATATGTCATTCGAATTCACCGCCAAATATGGAACGATAGAAATGAAATGCTTCTTCTGTAGAAGTAGCAAAATTCAAATAGGTTGAAGTATGCGCCATAATGAGAATAATTATGATTATAGAATGAATTGTATGTATTCCCTTTAGAAATCAACAAAGAATACAGGAAAATACAGAATTTCCTTGCCAAAATAACAACTCAAGGAACAATCAATTTTTGCTCCTTAAAAATTATTTTTGACAATAGATAAAATCCTATATAGTAAAGGTTCATACACTCATATGAATCAAGAAACACTTACATCAAAACGAAATAAAAGTAATACACTGACAGCAGATATTGTCAAATACAGTGATATTACCATACCAGAACACACATCTCTCAAAGCAAAAGAACTCGGGAACTATGTTCGAAACTTTGTCGCAAATATTCCTGAGTGATCTGCTGGGATGATTGCATTCATGGGGCTTCCATGAGTTGGAAAATCAAGCAACACTCCAAAGATCCAACGAGCAGCGGAACATGCACTCGGATTTGTGGATAAAGATGAGTTGTTTCACTATAAAAAACCCGATGGCACTGTACTGGAGGTAGGTGGATACGTTTGTAAAAAAAGCAGTGCTATCCTCGCGATGCTTCATTCTGATCATTTCTTCCGTGCAGTAGGGGAGGACAGGCGTGGACTTATGCTCAAAGATATCCCTTCCTGTCGAAGACACTGGGGAAATCTCAGCAGCTGATGGCAGATGACAAAAGATATTTTCGAATGAAAACCAACGGATGTTCGTATTTTTCTCTGAACAGATGCGGAAAAGAAAGAAAAGAAATGAGCTGGTACCATCGAACTTCGCCACGAATGACATACAGAAGGAAAGAAGGTATTGATTGCATAAGGAGTAAATACGGGAGAATGGCATGATCGAGTAAAACGCGTTCAATGAGAAACATCGATTAAAACAATGAAGATTCTCTTTGATATGTCCGTGGAAGATTCGATGATTCGAGTCCTTCGCCGAGATCATGACAAAAAATGATATTCATTTGAGGCTATTCTCGATCACAGACTTCGAGAGTATTACTATATTCTCAAGCTCTACCTCGAACCAGCACTTCAGGATCCAGAGACTATTCTTCTTTCAAAGGCACGGGAGGTTCCAAACTTCCTTGAATCAGAACGACTCGAAGTACTCATGGCACTCGAAAATCTGCAAGCAAAGTATGAGAGTGATATCGAGATGAATGCGGAACAAAAAACATTTATCATGCAACTTATCCGAGAATTACATGCCATTTTTTCATCCATCAAGTGAGTAAATGAAATGGGGATGACCCTCTGGAGAAAACAAAAGGATCTCAAGAAATTCAAGCGAGACTATAAAAGAGAGAAACATTCTCCGATTCAGAAAACATTTTCTCGCAAGGAGCTCGCAGAAAGAGTAAAAATCCTCAAGAAAGAAATCGGGAAGATAAAAAAGATTCTTGCGAAATGGATTTGAATTTCGTAAAAATTCCCTATACTCAAACATAACATCCAGAGTGGACACGAGAGATACGGCTCGTTTGTAGTGTCACGGCAACCAACTATAAGTAAGGATTCTATCTTTATTGGAAAATCGGTGCCCCTTCCGTCCCCATACAGGGGAAAGATGTAATTCAACAATTTTTATGGAACAAAATTATTCCTTCTTCTGTATGAAGAGGGATTTTATTTTGTTATTTTCTGCTTATGTCTGAATTTCTTTTTACATCTGAATCTGTATCAGAGGGTCATCCTGATAAAGTGGCTGATCAGGTTTCAGATGCGATTCTCGATGCGATTCTTGAGCAGGATCCACGTGCCCGTGTTGCCGCAGAGACGCTCGTAAATACTGGACTCTGTGTTCTTGCTTGAGAGATTACAACACATGCAAACATTGATTATATTGGTATCGCTCGAAAAACCATTACCGACATCGGATATAATTCGAGTGAACTCTGTTATGATGGAAATACCCTTGCAGTCATGGTATGTTATGACAAGCAATCGCCCGATATTGCACAATGAGTGGATGAAGGAAAGTGAATCGATCTCGATCAATGAGCTGGGGATCAATGACTTATGTTTGGATATGCATGTCGTGAAACTGATACCCTTATGCCAGCACCAATATACTATGCTCATCGTATCATGGAGCGTCAGGCAGATGTACGTCGAAATCTCCTCACATGGCTTCGTCCAGACGCAAAATCCCAAGTAACATTTCGTTACGTTGATGGAAAACCGGTGGATATCGATACCGTTGTTGTTTCCACTCAACATCACCCAGATGTTTCCTATGAAACCATTCGCGATGCTGTTATTGAGACTATAATCAAGCCCGTACTTCCAGCACACATGATTACCGAAAATACAAAGTATCTCATAAATCCAACTGGAAGATTTGTAATTGGAGGCCCGATGGGAGATTGTGGTCTCACTGGACGAAAGATTATAGTAGATACCTATGGTGGTGCGGCACCACACGGTGGTTGAGCATTTTCTGGGAAAGATCCATCAAAGGTGGATAGAAGTGCAGCATACGCTGGTCGATATGTTGCAAAAAATATTATTGCCTCTGGACTTGCTGACAAGTGTCTCGTGCAAGTAGCTTATGCTATCTGAGTAGCAAAACCCGTTTCGCTCATGGTTGATACGTTTGGAACTGGAAAACTTCCAGATGAAAAAATTGCTCAGATTGTTTCAGAGCAATTTGATCTCAGGCCAAAGGGAATTGTACAAATGCTCAATCTTCTTGCTCCACTATATAAAAAGTCTGCATCGTATGGTCATTTCTGACGAGAGGATGACCTATTTACCTGGGAAAAAAAAGATAAAGCAGATATTCTCAGATGATATCTCTAGAATCAAATCCTCACATATCTCTGTGAGGATTTTTTATATTGAACACAAATAGTATATATGGTTTTTCCGAGTAAGATGATATTCACGAGAAATACC
>SSGK01000024.1 GCA_008015855.1 Candidatus Altimarinota bacterium
AAAATATATTCTTTTGATTGTCTCCATTCTTGTTATTGGTTTTTCTGCTCTCGTAAGCATTCCAGGGTCGCCATTTTTAATCAATGGAATGACTCAGGCAGATATTTCAAATCTTTTCCCAACCGCGGTCACTCCGGCGGGAATTACATTTTCCATATGGTCGCTTATTTATATTTCTTGGATATGTGCAGGACTTCAGGTATCGGGAATTCTTTCTGGATTTGCACGGAAATATTCGTTCCTTCAGGACGCATGAGATATTCCAAAAAAGAAATATCATCAGGCGATTTACCTCTTTTCGACTGCTGTATTTTTAACAGGGATTTGGCTTATTCCATGGGGGTATCTTTCGATTGGACTTTCATTGTTGGTAATGATTCTCCTTCTCGGTACTCTTAAATATGTCTATGTGCACACACGAAAGGCTCCATTGTTTTTACGATCCAGTGTTGAACTAACACTTTGATGGATTAATATCGCAACGGTTGCCAATGTAACAGTATGGCTCATCTCTATTGGTTTTACGGGTTGATCAATTCCTGTGTTATATTGGGCAATTGGGGTACTTGGTTTTGCGCTCCTTATCACTCTCTATTACCAACTTCGATACCAAGCATATATTATTCCATTGGTATTCATTTGGGCGATGATAGGTGAGTGGATTGCTCATCCTATTTTTGAGCAACGTATTGCCATTAGCATATATGCTATTATCTCTCTGAGTGTTGTTATTTACACCTTCCTTCGAAAACGAACAAAATAAAAGAACGCGATTCATTCGCGTTCTTTTATTTTGTTTTATGTCCTTTGAGGGTATATCTTCGTATGATTTTTGGAACGCTATCCTTTCTCATGACTCATCCGGTTCCATCTCTTGAGGCTTTAAAAGACCAGATTTCAAGGGGTCTATTTTTATCAAATCCTTTGAGAATATCTCTTGTACGAGCGAGAAGACCAGGAATGGCTTTTATAAATTTTTCTTTGGTTCCATCTTTTCCAAGTGCTCCAATATAGACAATATTCTTTCCATCATCTGAGAATAATGTCATTTCAAGTTGGGAAAGAATTTTATCTTCATTGATACTTTGAATAAAGAGAACTTGGTGTCATTCTTCATTGGTTCCCGCATCAAATATATTTGCCTTATAAAATCATCACTTTAATCGATTCATCGTATTAATGAATCAATCTCAGAATCTTCCTATTTTTCATTTTTTAATGGGCTGGAGGGAAATGGTAGGATCCTGGGTGTAATATCGTGATATATAAGCGCGAAGCTCTTCCAGATCTCACATGCAAGCTTCTGTATTTTTTACACCGAGTAATTTTGTAAAATGAAAGCTCTGATTTCGAATAAAGAGATTGCATATTCCTGTAAATATAGGAAAGGGAACGGAGTCTTTTTTGATCCCAAAACGAATAGTATATACCTTTGTTCAGGATGATGTTTCAGAGTTTTTTTCGATTGAAATATAATTTCCATTTGCAAGTTTGATAATTCTTGGAACTTGCGAGAAATTATCGAACATGAAAAGAGATATGTCCGAGAGATTGATAGCACCCTCATTATTGATTTCTTCATGATTGGATGGTGGAAGAAGACAATCTTTTGTCCCATGGAGGAGATTCAGGGTTTTTCGAAAATCATTTTCAGTTATCGATTCATTGGCAACTTGTGCAATGAGATTCCTTCTTTGTTTTTCACTGAGCTCATTGATATCAATCTGACTAAAATGGAGAAGGTAGAATTTTTGGGAAATAAACCCATTGAGCTCTATGAGTGGCAAAAGGGTATAATTCTTATTCAAGCACTGCTCTATTACTTCTTCCCAAGTATGAATGGTTGAATTCCTTCCTGTGTGTATTGCATCACTTCCATAATAAGCATTTATTCCATCATTTGATGAGAGTATGTAATTTACTGCGTGTGCTTTTTCAATTCAAAATCTGTAAAGAAAAGTCTCAACCGGAATATCAACCCCTTTTCTTATTAATCATTCTTGCAAATGATGATCCATAGGAAAGAAACATAAGAAGTAAAAAGAAAAAGCCTCAATAAAGAAGGCTTTTATGATGCGAGCTCAATCATGAGAGGGCAATGATCTGATCCATATTGTTCTCAGAGGTAACTGACAGATAGGGTAGCATCAAAGGCTTTTTGATTTCCCCACCAAGCATCGATTCTCCATCCGACATTTCTTTCTCGAGATCGAGTAACAGGATCCCACCAAGAGTATACATCGGGAGTGGTTGGATTCTTTACTCTCCAGATATCGTACCAACCATCTTCGGTTCTATTGTCGAGCCAGGCTCGTTCCATCGGATGAAATCCTATTTTTCCAGCATTCTCTTTTGGTCGAGCCAAATCTATCTCATTGTGAGCACAGTTCAGATCTCATCCCCAGAGGACAATATGTCCGAGTGCACGAAGTTCGTCCATTCTCTTTGAGAATTCTCGATAAAATACAAGCTTTCATTGCCATGCTTCTTCTGATTTTCCTCCGTTTGGGAAATAAATCCCAAAGATATCATAGGTTGTATCTCATTTCTCGAGGATAAGATGTACCACTCGTCATTCATTTGCAGTAGGATCTCATTCAAATCATGTTTGAATCGAATGAACATACTTCTTGAGATCATCCTTTATCCAGACACCCGTTCCTGCATATCATGCCTTTTCCGCTGGATTATAAAACGCTTCATATCACAGGGGATTATTGATGGAACTGCTAAATTTATCAGGGGTTCACTTGATTTCTTGAAGAAAGAGTATGTCAGGATTATACGTGCTGATGATATTGGAGAGTTCTCATTTTTTTTCAACCGCTCGTATTCCGTTTACATTCCATGAAATGATTCGCATAAGAAGGGATTAATATGATTTTTTTATACAGAAAAATGTAAAAAAAGAAAGGAATTCGCACAAAAAAATCCCTATTTCAGGGGATTTTTTCCATTATACCATTCAAATATTTTTTTATTGTGATTGAGTTTCTGTTGCTTCAGGAGGTGTGTCAGGATTTTCCATTCCACCACGCCCCTTCATTCCGCCCATATCATGCTTCATTCCACCACGCCCATTTATTTTTCCATTTCCTCTCATTTTTCCATTTTCTCCGAGCGTTGTTCGAATGACTTCATGAATCGCATCCATTTTTGCTACTTGTTCATCGGTTGGAGTAGTTACTCATTTTGATCGAAGAAATTCACGTTCTGTCTTTTGAAATGAATCACGAAGTTTCTTTAGTTCTGCTTTATTTGCGTCACTGAGATTCATTGCTCCACTCATCATGGCTTGCATGGCAGTATGATAGGATTGAAGTTCTGCTTCCGTTGGAGTAGAGAGTCACTTTGCTTGAAGTGCTGCGGTTACACCAGAGTTGGTAAATATATTTTCCATCATGCGACCACTTCCCATTCTTTCGATGCGGTTCTCCATCATGCGACCACTTCCACTCCATGTATTGTTTGTTTTTCCTGATGCGAGTGAGTTTCCAGCATAGGTGAGCCCACTTACGGCAATAACGGATGTAAGAGTTGCGATTCCAGCGATAAGATATTTATTCATAGTATGTATTATTATAAAATATGTGTATAGAAAGCATTCATCGTTTTGTGCTTCATTTGAAAGGTTATAGCCTGTGATATTGAGGTATCCCCAAAGTCGTTCACATGTTTTTCTATAAAGGTTTCCAAGTTATTTTCCAAGCATCCCGCGCGGACAGAAGGGAAAAGTTGAAGTGCTTTTCGATGAAAGCAAACGCATTGTATCAAAGCAACTTTAAATAAGCTTAAATTTTCTCGACTTCATAAAAAACAGGTTTTTATTCATCGCGAGAATATATATAATAGAGATATACTTACTTTAACTGTATGAAAATATTGGTGGTGGAAGATCATCCAAAGCTTCGCGAGAATATAAAAAAAATGTGCGAGATGGCACATTTTACAACAGAGACAGCGATCCATGGCGTGGAAGCGATTGAGAAGATACGAGCGAGTCAGTATGACTGTATTATTCTTGATATGAACATGCCACTCATGGGTGGACGTGAATTTCTCTCACAGCTTCGTGAACATGATAAAGAAACATCCGTTTTGATTCTTACTTCTAATAGTCTTACGGAAGATAAGGTGGATGCTTTCGATATTGGAGCAGATGATTATCTGACAAAGCCATTCGATGTTGATGAATTAATTGCGCGTATTCGTGCTCTTGGGAGAAGAAAGGGGAAACAATCAGAAAATAAGATTCAAATCGGAGATATCCTCGTAGATATTACGCACAGCAAAGTCTATAAGAATGAACAAATATCGAACTTTCCGCAAAGGAATATAAGATTATAGCCTATCTCCTCGAATATATCGGATCACCAAAATCAAAAGAGATGATTCTTGAGGCCGTATGGGGAGAGCGTGAATGAGCACTCGAATGGGATTCTACCACTCTCGAGGCTCATATATCAACTATTCGAAAAAAACTCGGAAAGGATTTTATTTGTACGCTTCGATGACTCGGATATGTTATCGATAAAAAATAAGTTTTATACTATGAAAAAACAATTTTCTCAAGCTCACATCCTCGCTCTGAAGATTACTAGTATTATCGCAGGGATTCTTATCGTCATTGGAATTAGCATGGCCTTTTTTGGGAGGTTCACTGAAAAAAACGAACAGATTCGTATTTTTCAAAATCGTGCTGCAATCCTTGCAAAAAATGGAAATATTCTTGAACTCATGAATCAACCAGTTCTTGATACACTTTTTCAACGAGAGGATCGTTCTGAGGGGAGAAAATGAAAAGTACCAGGCGGCATTCGGAATCTGGTAATCATAGAAGATGATGCTATGAAGACATTTTGATTCCTGGATAAGGAAGAGATAACGTCCGATTTTTTTAGCTCTATGCCGACGAATGTTATCACGAAGAAAGATGTCGGTGATGATACATTTGTTTTCTATGTGGTAAAAGAAGGGAAGCGTACCTATGTTCTCTATGAAAATCTCGAATTTGTAGAACATATGAAGAATAGTTTCATGACTTCGGTTCTTCTTTCGATTCTCCTCTTTTCTATTATCCTCTATTTTGTTGCATATAAGCTCGCAGTTATGACACTCAAACCAATTGAGCAGGCAATGAAGCATTCAAAGCTTTATAATCACTATATTGCACACGAACTCAAGACACCACTGGCGGTTATTCAGAGTGATTTGGCCCTTGCAAAGAAGGTTCCAGATGATGATTCATATATTCAATCCGCACTGGATGAGAGTAGACACCTTCAGAATATTCTCGACGGACTCCTTTTTGTCTCTGAAGAAAAAACCACCCTTCATAAGATACCGTGTGATTTACCGGATCTATTGCAACAAGCCGAAAAAAGCGTGAGAACATATTTTCCAGAGGCTACACAGAGTTTTATGTATACGGGGGAGCGAAAGAGAGCTCTGAAGGCGGATGAGAAACTCCTCTCTATTCTTATGAAGAATCTATTTGAAAACGTATTTAAATACGCAAAAGAATCATCAGAAGTTGCAATTATTCTCTCTGATAACTCACTGGAAGTACGAAATATTGCACAAAAAACCATTTCCGAGACGGATAAGCTCTATGTTTTTGAACCATTCTTCAGTGCAGGTTGAAAGGGGACGGGATTAGGTCTCTCGATTGTAAAGAGGATTTGTGATCTTCATAGCTGGAATGTTTCCATTACGCATGAAGGAAAAGTATTTTCTATCACACTTTCGTTTATATAGATTATCGAATCCACCAATGATGGATACGTCCGATAATTTTATAGAGTTGAATATAAGCAAAAAATCGAAGAAGATACGTGCGGATTTTTCGCGCTCCCATAACAAGCACTCCTGCTCAGAGAATACTAAAAACTCCAAATGGAAGCGGAGTAAAGAGGGCGATAACACCATATACAAAAAAGACAATTGAAAGGGCAACACGAAAGAGGAATGGGAGTCGTTGAACCATATGATAGTATTTCCATTTTCTCAAGGTATGTGTTGTTGTATGAAGAAGATGTTTGATTCTTCGTTTCCAATAGTGTTTCATAGTACGAATTTCTATGAAAATAGTATATCTGATTTTTTGTAGATTTCCTAATTATCTGATATAGTATCGCTAGTTTTTCACAAAAAGTTCACTATGCATGCATTTATCTATTTGCTTATATATGGGGTTTTTCTCTTTATTATCCAGTATATTATAACGGGATCACTCTATTACGCGGGATTTTTATGGAATCTCCTCCTTGCGCTCGTTCCATATTTTTTTGCTGGTATCTGGAAGGAACACAAATGATATATTGCATGGCTTTCTTTCTTTTGTTGGCTTCTCTTTTTTCCGAATAGTCTCTATCTTCTTACGGATTATGTTCATCTCTGAGAAGTGAAGGAACATTTCTTTCTCAATCTTTTGCTCATTACGGATTTTTTTCTCGCGGGTCTCATCATTGGGTATGCCTCCCTGGAGCTTATTCATCAAACATGGCAAAAGAGGTATGGAAAAATATCAGGGTGGGGTATGGTAGGAATTACTATGTTTCTCTCTGTGGCAGGCGTGTATATTGGTCGATTTCTCCGTTTTAATAGTTGGGATATTATACAACATCCAGAACAGCTTATGACTGAACTTATTACACTTACCACCTCTAATGGAAGTAATTGGAATATAACGGATGCAACACGATTGCAGGTAAGTAAATTGTATGAGGCAGGGGCAATGCCATTTCTCGAATTTTCTTTGCTCTACACTATTTTCTTTCTTATTCTGTATATATTTGTCTATGAAGCACGAAAAGTACAATAGTACTTTCATTTTCTAAATTTACTTTGACAGATACGAATTTATTATTACGATACATTTATTGTTGAAATAATTTGCATGAAAAAAGCATCAGGATTTACATTGATTGAGCTCATGCTTGTCATAGCAGTGATTGGAATACTCGCTGCTTCTGTCTTTCCGATGCTTCGCGTATACCTTGAGAAATCAAGGGATACAGCACGTATTTCTCATCTTGGACAATTGCGCACCATTGCTCAGTCATACCTTCAGGAAGTGGGGCGACAGCCTGTTTTATCAGAAGTTACTGGTCACGAATGATGTGCCTGAGATCCAAATACGGGGAGTTGATGAGAATTATCGAATTATTTAAATGGAGGAATTGTTCCAGTAGATCCGATAGATGGAAATATTGTTTCGCCATGTTTTGCAACGGGTTCACAAGGGACACGGATTGCACGTAAAGGAATATATGGATACATGACCTGAATTGATATGCCATCCAGTAATGTGTTCTTTTTTGTAACGCGTGTCGAGAGTGCACAAAGTGCCATAACATGAGCTACTGCTCTTATAACAACACAATCCTGAATCGACGCACTGTTGCAGATACATGGAAGAAAGTGAATCGTACCAAATATTTCAGTTGATAGAATCCATCCATCTGTAAATTATTGAGTATATATCCTTGGTGGAACAAATTAGATTGACAAATACTTTTATTAAAGTATATATAAAATATATTTGTCAAAGTATTTACTATGTCTCTCAAAAACACTCCTCCAGGATTTCAAAAAAAATCCCTTCTTTCCCATCTAAGCGCTCATACAAATCCTACCGAACCACTTGTCTTCTGAGTGGCACAAAAAGTATCTGCAACCATTCCTCCTCCTGTTACCAAGAA
>SSGK01000027.1 GCA_008015855.1 Candidatus Altimarinota bacterium
TAACCCATTTTATGATAAGCCCCCTGGTGCTACGGGTATCGTCGGCGATGGTCGTGATACGCTCTTCGAGATACTTCTTTCTTTTCAGGAGCGATAGCGAAGTTTCCTTGTAATCCTCGTCGGAGATGATTTCGGCAAGAAGTTTTTTCATGAGGGACTTCCGCTTAACTTCGATACCTTCGAGCTCTTCCAATACGATATTCCTTTCGGAAACGGTTCAGCTGTCCGTCTTGAACTCCCTATTCAAGGTCGTTTCCATATCCGAAATGAACCCCTCCGGAAACGAAAAACCCTTCATATAGTCGTCCATCTTCTCGAACAGGAGCTTTTTGGGAGTAGTTCAACTTCCTTACGTTCCGGGTCTGTCCTCGGTAGTAGATATAGGGATTTCCATATCTGTTGCGGGTTTCGTATGAGATGAGGAGGTGCTCGTTGTAATCGTAAATCATTCATCGGAAGTGGGCGTCATACGACATTTCCGACTTCGGCCTCAATTGCCGGTGACAGGGTTCCACAAAATCGCCCAGGCGATTTTCCACTCCCGCCCGGATTTTATTGCCGTAGATTATTCGGCTTTCGGCGTGTTTGGCGATGATACCAGCAAATCATTTGTCCTTTCGCTCGCTTTTGATTGCTGCAGATAAACTACGGGATTTACGACAAATCACTGATATCCCGTTCCGATAAGCCCTTTCGAAGCATCTATTTTTTCTTCCACGGATATGGTTATGTGCGCCATTTCCTTGTATTCGAAAACCGTGACCACTTTCGGTATGATGTGGGTCTTTCCTTGGGAGTTATATAATTCCATGAAGGCGTGATAATCGTCCCGAGCCTGCTCTTTGGAAGGATAAGTAAGGATGAAATATCCCATTCAGGCATTCCGAATGCTTTTTTGTCAGATGGAAACCGCATCAGTCGTATCGACTGCGTCTTTGAATACGAGAAGACCCGCCTCTAACGCGGTGGGGTCAAAGAACGTAATTCATTCGAGAGTGATGGATGGTTTTAACATATCCAAAAGCCCCGCGGCAGTTTTTGCGAATAATTCAGTTGCCTTTTCGGTTCAACTGCGAGCCGGCGAGAGTTCTTCACGAAGCCTCATAAGCATTCAGGAAAACACGGATGCGGGAATGGTTGTACTATCTGGGTAAGGAGTTCCGTCCTTCTTTCTTGGCTCGTGAATAATAGGGGTATCTCACGTTTCGAGAAGAAGTTTCAATGTTTCCGGGTTTTGTTCCAATTTCGCTCGAATGGCACGATACATTAATTCGTGATGTTCCTCGCTTCCGACAGTGTATTGTCGTCAAAGATATTCGAAATGCCCTTCTCGATTATCCCCGGTATCCCCAATCTTTTTCGAGGCTATTCAGAACATCCCCGAAATCTTCATCCGCTCTTCTTCGTTGCTGAACTTCAATCACTGCCAAAAAGCCTCAACTGATGCGTAAGTTTTTCCATCAAGTTCGAACGGCGTATTGGCAAGGTTCGATAAAATGGCTTCCGTAGGATTTTCACTATTGGAAGCAACGTTTATAATCGGCTCATTTTGTCATAGTTCGATTTGATGCTTCATATTTACATGGTGGAAATAATACGCTCAATTTCCGCCTTGTATCATTCGGTCGCGCGAAGGCTCTGGATTTCATCGAAAAATGGAGGAACGTCGGCAAGGCTTTCGAGTTTCTTTTGAAATTGTCTGGGAACGAAATTCGCTTCATCATCGTTCGTCCATTTAATCCAAGCCGCCCATTTTCAGAGCTGTCTGCCTTCGATTTCTAAATCGAGGTTCGAACCCTCTCAAATAATGATTGGCTCGATGCTTCATTCCTTAACCGAATACGTATCGCCGCTCTTTTCGAGCTCAAAATGATATCTTCCATCGGCAGTTATACACCCCGGCCTTCCGGTGATATCCATAATGTAAAACCCACCATGGAGCATTGTTTCTATCTCCGGAAGGGTATCTGGTCCCGTTTGGGTATCAAGTGGTTTCATATTGTCTGTTTAGTTATTTGCTAAAAACGTTTTTGACCTCGGTATCGACATAGTGTTCGACTGGCGGTCATACCCTTCACATTATCTGCAGCTCCATGAAGTTCGGCATTTCCCGATACATATTCCTTTCCCATATGGCAACACTTCGCCCGAGTGCCTGGCTTTGAAGTTTCTGGAAATCACCAATGCCTTGAACTTCAACATTATATCATTTTTCTATATTTTTCAATGCACGAACCGTAAAGATGTCATCGATGTCAAGGAGGTATTCTTTTCACTTTCACACCCCACCGACAAGCATCGTATCATACATAGTCATTCCAGACCTTTTTTGCAGGCTTGCCAGGTCAAAAACGGACACCATTACTTGTTTTCATTGCGGATTTCTCGCATATTGGCTGATCATTTCTGATAACTCTTTTTCATTCACCAAGCCCAAACGGAGCCGAATGATTATTTCTTCGGCGTATTTCCATTTTCAAACGAGCGGTTCGAGCACGGAAACGAGTTTTTGAGAATTGGTTTGGGACATACGAAAAGAGGACACAATTATTCCATCGTGTTAAGATTACCATAATTCTTCTGATATGGCAAAAAACGAGGGGTTTTCAATTTTCGATATTTTTTCCTATTCCTCGTCTTCATCGGCATCGCTTCTCTCAACCACGACTTTGTAGGCTTTTTCCACGAACTCATACGCATCAGTAAAGTGTTCTCGTATATATTCCCCACGAGTGGCAAAAAGACTTCAATATGTTCTATCTTGCTTTGATTAAGGGAACCATTCGATATTAAAAAAACACGAGTTATAACTCGTGTTTTTTTAATGTTTCATACATTCAAGAATTGACTTTCCATACAATGAGAATATCCTTGGTACATCATTTAAAAAGATATATGAAATACTTCTTCCCTTTCATTCTTATTTGTATCATGATTACGTCTTGTACAAAAAATTCGGAACCCAATTCAGAATCAATAAATAAGAATGTATCTTGAGAGATTCAAGCTCCACTTTCTGAAACATTAACCGGAACTGGAAATGAATTCTATCCAATATTTCAATCTACGGGAACCAAGATAATACACGCCAACCATAAAACTGGAACACCCACGAAAGTATCATTTATTAATGATACTGGGAAATCTGTATCCGTTGACATAAGCTTTCCGAATACATCAACTGGAAATCTCCGACTCTCTCAAATTGTTATGCCAGATGGTACAATGGATGGACCATTCGGCCAACATACAAAATATAATCTTGCTCAAAAATGATGATATGAATTCATTTTTAATGAGAATATGATGGCGTGAGATCCATGGTCTTGAGAAGTAACTATAAGCATTACTCTCGATGACTCATTCACACCGGAAAATATTACAACCATTCCATAAATAAAAAACCATCTCTTGATGGTTTTTTATTTATATCGTCTTTCCAGTCTTGAGAGTAGTATATATCTCTTTCATTGACGTGGTAAAACTTACATCGTGATATTTAATTCCTTTTTCCTGGCAGAATTTTTTTGTCATAGCAGCAATAGGAATGATATTATATCTCGAAGCCTGAGGAAAGAGATGATGCTCAATCTGCTTATTCAAACCACCAAAAACATGATGAATAATTGATCAACCAAGGATATTTCTTGAAGTACGAGTCTGGAGATCAAGCCAAGAATATTCCTTCACCTTTGTTCCATCAATAATTTCCATTCCGACATGATTTACCATAAAAACATATGCCAGATGTACCCCTACAAGAATATATATCACTCCTATAACTCATACCATGCCAAGGAATCAATACTGAACAAAAAGAGTAAGTGGAAGTAAGAAGAGTGAAAGAAGACTTACGGTTAATTCTCCAAATTTTCTATTTTGAATGAGATATTTATATGAAAGAAAGACAAGATTAAAATAAAGCACACTGGTTACAAACCAAAATAACACCACCTTATGCGCATGAAAGAATTTACTCTTTCCTGGGTTTTTTGTAAAAATCTCATCATAATCACGGATATCACTATCGTGGATATCTGAATTCGTAAAGGTATGATGATCAATATTATGTTTCTTCATCCACCAAGAACGAGATAATCCAATAAGAAGATTTGCCGAAATGAAAGAGAAGAAATAGTTGAGTTTCTTATTTTGAAAATATTGGTTATGAATCAGATCATGAGATATAAATCCCAATTCCACAGAGAGAACATAGAAATAGAGTATAATCCATATAGGTGATATGTCTCATATAAGAAAGAGTCCAAAGATATACGCCCCTACGCTCAAGATAATATGAATAGAACCATAGATGGGAGATGGATTCAATAAATTCTTTTCTGAAACCCTTTCTCTGAGTTCATCAAAATATGCAACAAATTGTTCTTTATTTTCCATACCCTGTATACATTATTTTTTTAAAAAAGTCTCTACAAAAAAACCATCTTTTTGAATCGAATCGATTTTATGAAATGCTGCTTCAAACTCAGGAAAAAAAGCATCGCCCTCATAATCGCCTTCTATAACAGAGAGGATCACTCTATCAATTTTGTTGTTATCAAAAAAATAATTATAAATTTGTGATCCTCCACAAATAAAAATCTTCTCAAGCCCCTCTTTTTCGAGCAAATTCAACAAAGATTCAATGTTTGAAAAAACCTCAACTCAAGGAGCATCGAATGGTTCTCGAGAAATTACAATATTCCTCCTTCATGGGAGTGGTCGCCCAATCGATAAATACGTCACTCTTCCCATAATAATGGGATGTCCTAGTGTGGTTTCTTTGAAGTGTTTAAATTCCTCGGAGATTCTCCATGGAATCACTCCAGCATTTCCAATTACTCGGTTTTTTGCCATTGCAGCAATAGCGATTATTTCCATATTATTTTCTATCAAATGCAAAAATTGAACAAATCGCAAGAATTATACAAATCGCAAGCGAAAACCAAAATGGAAAATGAATATTGTAAAGATAGAGGTTCCCAATAATGAATGGTCCTATAATTCCTGCGATACTAGTAACAGCAGTATTGTAACCCATAATCTTTCAGATATCCTTTCGATCTGCATTTGATGCAAGAAGTGAACTGAGAGAAGGATTAAATGATCCCATCCCTATCGAAAAAAGAGGAACAATACAAAATACGAGATAAGCATATGGATTAATAGCAAACAAAAGGAAAGCAATTGATAATACAATCAAAGAAAATTGGATCATTTTTTGTTCATTTAAATGAGCACGAATATGTTTTATTAAAAATCCTTGATAAATAATGGAAGTCGTTCCCACAATTCCCATCACATATCCAATCGTTGTTGAATTAAAATGAAACATATCAGCATAGTACTGATTTGATCCTGCTTGAATTGTTGAAAATGCAATAAAGGCAAAGAAAGAAAGACCTAGAAGGAGTACTACTTTTCGAGAAAATCGAAAAGTGGAATGGATAATATCAACTGCATCTTCAATATGAACATGCTTTTCAGGCTCTTTCAAAAAAAGCCAAATAAAGACTATATTAATAAGAATAACAACGATACACCCAAGTACTGCTGTTGATATACCAAAGACACTGAGCATACCACCAATCATTGGTCAAACAAGAAACCCGAGTCAAAACATGGCACCAACAAGCCCCATATTCTTTGTCTTATTTTCTGGAGTAGAAATATCAGAGATATACGCTTGAATTACCGAAAAACCAGCACCTCAAAGTCATGCCACAAAACGAGAGAATATATACATTAAGAATCCAGCTGATAGCATAAATCCATAGATAGAGTGCTGGATATTGCTAAAATTATGAATACTGAGATAAAGAAGTATATATCCAAGAAGGTTTCCAATAGAAGTGACAAGGAGGATATTTTTTCTTCCATATACATCGGAAAGTCGCCCAAAAATAAGTCCACCAATAAACATTCAAAATGCATAAATTCATTGCGAATATGCAGTCCATGAACCTGGATATCAGAAATAAGCAATAAGCTCAGGAAAAAGAGGAAGAAATATTCAGAACCCAAGAAGATCAAGAAAGGCAGTCACTAAAATAAGTGACAAATTATTTTTCTGCATAAATAAATAACACTATAAAAATTAAATTTCTTCGGAATAATCATCAGATTTTTCTTTCTTTTTTGCATGAACTACAAAGAGTTCATAGTAAAGCCCTTTTACAATAAATAATGTAATGAAAGAAGCTGTAATGATACCAAAAATAATAGTAAATCCCATTCCTGACCAGAATCGTTCACGCAATGCAATAGGAAGGATACCGAGAGCGGTTGTTACGGTTGTGAGGGTCATAGGCTCCAAACGACTTGATCCTGCCTCAATCAATGCAGTAATTCATTCCATTCATTTTTTTAGATTTTGATTAATCGCATCAATCAAAATAATCCCATGATTTACCGCAATCCCCGTAAAGGCAATAAATCCGATACCAAATGGAAGACTGAATTGATTATCCGTTATAAGAAGTCCTAACATAACGAATGGAAGACTCATAATAACCGAATAGAGTACAATAAGTGGCTGTGCAAAACTATTGAACTGAAGGGTAAGAATAGCAAATATAATCACAACCGCAATAAAGAAGGATGAAAGGATGGCAGTAATAAGTTCACTATTCTCTTCTGTTTCACCTCACTTTTCATATGAAATTCCAGTAGGAAAATTGTACGATTTAGCAAAATCTTCAAACTTTGACTGCATGCTAATACTATCCCCTCATAAATCAAGATCACCATCAACCGTGATTTGAATTTTCCCATCTACACGAGTAATGAGGGCTGTAGCATTTGTGATGGTAGAGTTAATAAAATCTCACACAACATATGTAGTCGGTCATACAGCAATTGGAATGGCAAGGATATCCTCTAGGCGCACATCTTCCAAAAATTTTCAAGACTTTAGTATAACACTCATATCTTCACCATTATCCTCAACCGTACCAACCGTAATACCATTCATATTCTGTGAAATTTGAGAATATATCTGGTTTGGTGTCAGACCAAAAAGTGCAATTTTATTCTTATCAAGCTCAAATATGAATTGACCTGGCGTATCTTTTGAAGATTTTCCAACATTTTTTGTTCCCGGCATTTTCTTGAGATAGGACTCAAAATCCTTTGATACTTGTATCAGTGTTGGTA
>SSGK01000015.1 GCA_008015855.1 Candidatus Altimarinota bacterium
AGGCCGCTCTGGAAGCTCATTCGCGTGATCTGTCCGTTCGTCTCGGGAAAGCACTTTCTGTCCGTTCGAACATCATTTCCGCCGGGCCGATGCATACCGATGCTGCTGAAGGTATTCCCGGGTTTGAAATGCTTGCAACGGCGGCAGAGAAATTTGCTCCGCTCGGGCGTCTGGCAACTCCGTACGAAGTTGGCAAAACCGCTGTCAGCCTGATTGCGCTGATGACGGCAACTACCGGTTCCGTCATCACGGTTGACTGTGGTGAAGGGATGGTGCACTACCATTCTGCAATCATGGAGAATGATGTTGATTTGACGGCTGCTGCCGCATAAGTCACACGTCTCAAACACACGAACAGGTCCTGTATGGACCTGTTTTTATTTTCAAAGAATTTAATTGACTAAATATATCTTTTATATATAAATACAAAATCAGATTATGAGTATTCAGAATAGGAAAAACACATCCTGAAGTAACCAGGAAACACTCCATCATGATGAACAAAAAAGTAAGGGACTCACTCGCTTTTTTAGTAATCAAATAAATAGACTTATATCCCTCACTGATGGGGTGGTTCTTTCGCGTTTTTGAAAACTCCTTCCAGCTGCTATTTTTGCATGATCCGTCTGAATGAATGCCTATCTCTGGAATACAGAAAAATCATCCATCATCCAGAATCTCGAACATCAGCTCGATAATCAGCTCTCATCGATTGTATATCCACTTCAGTGACGTATTCAATCCTATGAACAGATGCTCTTTTGAATGCGTGGATACTTTGAGTCATCCGATGGAGTGAATCAACGTGAATTTAGACGATACATTACATCACTCAATGTAGAAGAGAATTTTCCTGAGATTTCATGAGTCAGCTATTCCAATGAGGAGGATTCAATACGACTTTCCTCGTATGTTCATGGAAATACATGAAACCGTGCTCGAGTGCTTTATATAGAACCAGAAAATGACCGAAATTTATCCCTCCTCTGATTTGATAATTTTTCTGATTACAATCGAAAGAATGCGATGAACGAATCACTCGAAAAAAATGAACCCGTACTTTCCAATCCAGTCATCCTAAAACAAGAAACCCCCGGAATAAATACTCCATGATACATTATGTTTTATCCGATTGAAAATGGGGTAATAGAAGTGAACTCTCCAACACAAGGTTGGTGAGCAATTGCATTTCGTGCCAGTGAATTGATTGAATACGCTTTTGATGATAAGCACTCTTCTGTAAACCTCCAGGTATATGATGGAGACTGTGCTCATGATGACCGACTTCTCTATGATTCTCGTAAGGGAAGAATCATGAAAACAACTTTCGATGTAACGGTTTCACGTACTATTGATATTGCCAATAGAAAATGGACATTTGTTATACATTCAACCGAAGAAAATGAATCACAAATGTCTCATAAGGGATATTTGAACAATATTCTTCAATCAGGAGCCTTTATCACTCTTCTTCTTACGGTATTTAGTTATATATTCATTCGAACGAGAAGAGAGGCTCTTGAGACGATTTGTAACCTCCAATGAGCTACCAATAAGATTCTTGAGATGGCGAATCATGATGCTCTCACATGACTCCCAAATAGGAATTACTTCATTGAATGGTCAGAAAAAGCTATTGCGCATGCAAATCGAAATAAGCACTCACTCGGAATCATGTTCATTGATCTTGATAATTTTAAGACCGTAAATGACTCTCTCGGACATGATGTCGGAGATGAATGACTTATAGAGGTTTCTCGACGCATGAAAGATTGTATTCGAGCCGAAGACTTTATTGCACGAAAATGATGAGATGAATTCATTTTGGCACTCACTGATTTACGTACCGGAGAAGATGCTGCGAATGTTGCTGAAAAGATTATACAGACGCTTTGAAAGCCTTTTCATATTAAGTGAAAAGAGATACATATTGGATCAAGTATCTGAATTGCCACCTATCCAGAAGATGCTACCAATATCGAAGATCTTCAAAAATTTGCCGATATTGCCATGTATGGAATCAAAGAGCTTGGGAAAAATGGATTTCAATTCTTCTCTGATGGTATGCAGCGAAGTGTAGAGGAACAGCAAACCCTTGCAACCGCTCTCCATAATGCAATTAAGAATCAAGAGCTCTCTCTCAATTACCAGCCAATCGTTGATGCTAAAAGCGGTAATATTGTTTCCATGGAAGCACTCTTGCGATGGAATCACAGAGAACTCTGAGACATCTCTCCAGCGAAGTTTATTCCTATTGCAGAGTCGAATGGACTCATCCAAGAAATCTGACTCTGGACACTTGAGACACTCTGTAAACAGATGGATGAATGGAAAAAAGAGGGGATAGTTGTACCGAAAATTGCCTATAATCTCTCTCTTGGACAACTTCGCTCAAAAAATATTCACACTCGATTTTATGAGGTTTTAAAGAAACACAATATCCGACCGAGAGAAATAGAAATCGAGATTACAGAGAGCATGCTCATGGATGATATCCAGAATGCGCTCATGACAATAAAAAGCTTTTCTCATATGGGATTTCGGATTGCAATTGATGATTTTGGAACGGGCTATTCGAGCCTCAATTACCTCCGAAAGATGAAAATATCAACCCTTAAAATCGATAAAACTTTTATCGATGAAATTACCGACGATGATAGTAGTTTTCGTGTAGTCGCCGGAATTATCGCCCTCGCACATAGTATCGGTATCCAAATTGTTGCGGAATGAGTAGAAACCAGTGAACAATTTGAATACCTCAAAAAATTAAAATGCGACTTCATCCAAGGATACTATTGTGGAAAGCCATGAGACGTAGAAACGACAAAAAAACGAATACAGGAAAGAATATAATTTGACTCTCGTATATTTTCCTTATAATTCACCAGCACCGTTCGTGCTCGGACACTCTGTGTTCTGATGAAAAATCCCTTCTTTCCATGAGAAGGGATTTTATTATTGTGAAATAACTGAACGAAAGAATCAAAGAATAGTATCTCAGCCATACCGAGGCCAACTGTGCGGATCATTTCCATATGTTTCATAGTTTTCACACCAAATAACAGGATTTCCTAGAGAACAATTTTTCTTTTGATAACAGGAACTATTTCCTATCTGAATCTTCTCATGTGATACGCTGCATGTATTGATAAGACTCATTTTTGATTCGGTCACTCGTGCAGTGGAAGAAGGAGAAAGGGGGTCATTTTGATTTTGAAATATCAGTGTAGCCGTGGGGGTATTGTTACAACCACTACTCCATCAGCCACCTCCAACGATTGCCATACCACGAAATACATCTCATCGAACACAGCTTAATTTTGAAGCGAACCAAGCCCCCAGAGAGTGTGCAACGATATATATTTCCGATCGATCAATACAATGATTTTTTCAGATATCTGAGAGCATTGTATCAATCATGAGAATATTGGATTCATTACTCCAACTAAAGGCTTTCCCATTTTTTTCTCATTCAGGATAGACTACGATAAAATCCTGCTGTCTCTCGAGTCACATATATCCTTGTACTTGTGCATTCGAATTCGTTCTCCCATGAATCGCAAAAATGAGCTTTCATGGAGTATTTTTTTCAAATCTTTGAGGTACATATATCCGATAAGAACGCTTAACTCCATTCACAAAAACCGAATATTCTCCGGAACTTTGCTGTCTTGAATTACCACATCCGATAGAGAGAGAAGCCTGTTTTTCTTTAGTAGTAACATAGGAACGAAGTGCTATGAGGAAATCAGTTGCGATTCATCGGGTCATAGGAGATTGAATCGAGTAGGATGATTTCTTCAAAACTCCATACATATCAGCAAAGTCTCTATATGGAAGGTACCACGGTTTTCATGGCAAAGGAGCGATATCATACATTCGCAATCACATAGCAAGCGCCTCAAGAATCGTAACGGGCATATTTGGTCCGAAATTTCCATCACTAAAACCGGAGACAATTTTGCGTTTTACTCATTCACATACATACGGGTGATACCAGTCAGTCGTTTTTACATCAGGAAAACAGGGCTTATCATAGTGAGCAATTTGAATTCATCGTAATTTAAATAGCATTTTTAATATTTCCGCGCGAGTAATCGTATTATGGGGTCAAAAAGTTCCATTCCCATATCATGAGATAATTCGTTCCTTCACCAGTGATTCTATGGATGAACGATAGAAAGAGGTATTAATATCCGAAAAGGCAGAGACTGATTGGGTGCTACAAAAAAGAACAAACAAGCTCGCAATGATTCAAACAAATTTTCGCATAGAGAGAAAAAAGGATACCACTATTATAGAATGATATCCTTTTCAACCGAATTAATTTTTGTGAATAAAGTGTGTTATTTCTCTTCCATTTGTATCGAAAGTGATTTGTAACTTTTTGTTACAAATCAAAGAAGGGTGATTATTATACCAAGAAGTCATCCGAGAGTAAAGATTATCGCCATAGCACGATCCGGAGTAGTGCCCCACCATCCACCGAATATCTCATTCCCCATTGGACTCGCAAGCCACGGGATAACGAGGAATTGCGTCAGTGGTCCTATGAGGAATGTTATGAGGGGAGAGGCGATATTTTCCATCGATTGCCCAAATCAGAATACCCTTCATTGACGTTCGAGTGGTACCACTTTTTGCATGATGGTTTGTTCTGCGGATTCAGCCATCGGAGAGAGCATCATAAAACCAAAAAATCCAATAGCAACGAGCCAGATCGAAGAAATCGTCGCAAAGAGGGAGCAGATAACCCAGAGAATTAGATTCACGAGGAGGAGAGTCTTTACGGGATTCTTTCCGAGTCCATACTTTCCCACTACCATTCATCAGACGATAAATCCTACACTCGTGAGAGCCAGGACGATTCCCCAGATTTCTACCGATACGAGTGAAAGTCCATACGCATCCATCAGCGACATGAATATCCCTCCGAGAAAATTATTGAACATCGCAAAAAATATCATCCCAAACAGTCCAGAAATCCCCGCAATAATACGGATTGTTCCTCGGAGATCTATCTTCTTCTCATCTTCATGACGATCATCCAGGTGAGATTCAAGAGGGAATGAAAGGAGAGACAGATGTGCCATCACCAAGAGGGTGGTAATTATCCCGATTCCAACCGCCCAATCCATCCCGAGTCGACCGATAATGAGCCCTGAGAATACTGATACAACTGTAAAGACGAGTCCATTCACGGCACCGATTTTTCCATTCGCCTTGTCTCGTTCGGATTCTGGTATCAAGAGGGTAACAAGGGTTGAGAGTGCTATCATACGAATATTTCCAACTACTATACCAATAGTACTGATGAGTATAAAGAGCCAGAGCCACGGATTCCACATATTCGTCCATGTGGATTCTGGAAAGAACAATAGCATCAAAAAAGCAATCACATAAAAGAAGAGGGAAGCGCTCGATGATACGAGCATAATCAGCTTCTTCCTATGATGATCGACGAGCGATCCGAACCAGATACCACCGAAGAGATTGAGTATGAGGTATATCCCTCCGAGCATCCCTGTAATAAATACAGAATGTGTCTCGAGATAGAGCCAAAAGGTAATCGCAAACCAGATAAGCATATTGGTAAATCCAGCTATTGCGGTGTTTGCGAGGATGTGGGGGAAGAGGTGAGAGGGTTTCATAAGGTTAGTTGTTTTCTGAATAAAAATCTATATTCTATCATTAATTTTTAACTATTAAATATAAATTATTTTTTTATGGATAAGTCTCTTGTTATATATAAAAAAACTATATTAATACTATCTAGCATATTTCTGGTTATAACTTTCTACCTGTTATCAACATATGAACACCAAGGTGAACTGGTGATCCCTATAATGTTATTTATATTTTGGTGAATCATTATATGAATTATTTATCTATGCTATAAATATTTTCATAAGAAATTATTTTTAACTTTATTGATAGTAATTCTTTTTCTCATAAATTCTTCTATGATTAGAGGAATAATTTATGAAAATAAAGTAAATAAGATAGAACCTGGAATGTCAAAAATAGAGGTAGAAAGCTTATATTGAACTGGAATTAGTGGTTTATGATACTGATCCAAGTGATTATGATCGGCTGATTGTTTAAAATGCAAATGAAACTCTTATCAATTCTATTACAGATTAAATGCAAACTTGTGGTACTCCCATATAGAAGATACACATCATGTATGCTTTTTAGATGATATAGTATGTGATTTTAGTCGAATATGACTATAAGCTATCTTTTGGTGTAATCAATAATATTCTTCAACACCTTCTCCTTCTTAGAATGAAGCTTCTTAAGATATGATTCTCTTTATTTTTTTATAAGAACTAATTTCTCATAATTTATTTAAATTCTCTAATCTTAAAGATTTTTCATCAAGGATAAATGGTAAAAATGGCATTATTGAGTCAATGTAATCCCAGAAAGATTTATCAGCTATACTAAAAGGAAAATTTAAATGTGGACTACAGCTATTAGTTCTAGAAAACCAAACAAGTAATGATGAATTTCATCAGACATTATTTTGATGAAATAATTTAAAATCATACACCAAAAATATCTCTAAAGCATAAAAATCTAGTTTTTTAAGAGGACTATTTGATGATAATAAATAAATTAATTAAATCAATTAATTGTTCTTCTGAAAACTTCCAAGTATATTTATTGCCATATAGTGATGTTCAGGTCAAATAATCATAAGCAACAGGAGTTATCTCAGGAATCCCATACCTATTAATCACAGAATTAATTAAATTCATAGAATATGAATCATTATTATTATCGTGTGCAATTAATTCTAGTTTAGATAGTTTCACAGAGTTTTTTAATGCACAATTTTTCAAAAAATAATCTATAGATGTTAGAATATCTTGATATTTTTTAGCATTAAATTTTTGAGTTGTTCTATTTTTAGATAGAAAATAGCATATGGTTGGTTTTAATAAATTTGTCATTATCGTAGAATTAGATTTTATTGTTTTAGTACCTTCTCCATACTTTTCCCTTTTGCTATCTCATCCACGAGTTTATCGAGATAACGAATCTCCTTCATGAGTCCATCTTCCATCTCTTCGATACGATATCCGCAGATAGCTCCTGTTATCTGCTCTCGGAGGGGATTCATAGTAGGCGCATCACGGAAGAATGCTTCAAAAGTAACCTCATCATCGAGGACTCTTTGGAGTCATAGCTCATCATATCCTGTGAGCCAATAGATAACTACATCCACTTCGGATTTTGTGCGTCATTTTTTCTCCACTTTTGTGATATAGAGTGGATAGACTTTTGCGAATGGCATGGAGAAGATTTTAGTATTTTGCATAGAGTGAGGTTATTTCTTTTTTGCGAGGAGATATATCTGGGCAGAGAGAACAAGGGCAAGCGTGTAGGTAGTGACAACCGTAAATTCGATATATCGCTCTGAATCCGAACCAAAGAACGGAGAAAAAAGAATGAGGAGAAAATTCCACGCAGAGTGAATCCCAACGAGGGCAATAATACTCTTTCACCGTAATCGAATTATAGACAAAATGAGTGCAAAGAGAAACATATTTATCGGGTAGTATATGGGCGCATTTTCCTGAAGTCCGATATGAACGAGTGCAAATATGATCGCCGATACCACTATCGCAATATATCGAATATATCTCTCTAAAAAGAGGGAATTATAGAGTCATCGATAGTGCAATTCTTCGTACAATGCAGAAATCGGGATAAAAAATATATATCCCACGAGCATAAAGAGGATATTTTTTCAGAGTGCAGGATCAAGAGTGGGAGTGAGGGTTTGTGTTATGAGTGAACTTCCGAGTGCGAGGAATACAAGAATCGTACCAAAGAGAAGTCCCGAGAAAAACTCCCTGATACAGAGTTTTCTATTTCGGATATCAATACCCACGAGCTCCGAAAATGGTTTCTGTATAATATATTTCCATGCGAAAAAGATGGAAAAAAGCATAATCGGAAAATAATCAGGAAACTTTAATCCATTATGGAGATATGCAAAATATCCATAATCAATCCCCTGAAGAACGGAGAGGATGATTATCGCAATAAGAAGTGAGGGGAATGTGTGTTGGAGAAAAGTTTTTTGCATCGAAAATGAGTTATTATTCGAGCCTTTTTACGTCATTCTTTCGAGTAAATTACTAGGAATAGGATTACCACACTGAGAGGATATATCCAACCAGCAGAAGCATAAGGAGTCGGTAACTTCCAGTAACCGCTACTTTTGCAAACATCCATTCGCGTTTATCACCACCCCAGAGTACTGAACTCGCGAGAGTAGGAAGGACAAATGCCACCCATATCATCAGTGCATTTCGTATGCCACTATATTCAGGAATAGCTTGGATAATACAAGCAAGCCCGATAATCATAAGAAATGATGCAATGAATTCTGTAAGCATCAATTTCCACATACCCTGCATCAGTTTTTCATTCTCTTCTTCTGTGAATTTTTTATCACCGTGATGTATCTTCATCCAGAGTTTTCCAAAAATGGGTCCATGCCATACTGCACCACCCATAAACATAAGGAGTGTACATACTCCGATAGCAAGCCAATTAAGATTCATATCCATATATTAAAAGAAAAAGAATAAATTATAAAAGAGCATTCCATCCTTGGTATCCAAGGAGTGCACTGAGGATAATAACGCCGACAAGAATTGTCTTCTTCAATATCTCACTCGGAAGATATTGAACAACTTTTTTTCCAACATAGGAACCAAGGAGTGCAATTAGAAGGAGTGGAGGCAGTAGATAAATATCTTCTGGACGAAAAAATCACTGCGAAACATAGAGCGGAATGCGTGTCATATCAACCAGAATGGCGATGGCAGCAATTGTGGCAATATATTCTTCTTTTCTGAGGCCAAAGCTCGTAAGAAATGCACCTCGAAGCACTCAACCCGTTCCTATCACTCAAGCAGTAAATCCTGAAAGGAATCCACCGATGCGCCCCATCCAAACGGTTGGCTTTAATCCAAAACTCGGACGAAACAATGAATAAAGTGCAAAAAGAATCAGCACCACCGCAAGAATTATCTTGAGTATATCACTCGGTATAATATCGATAAAAAGCGAACCAATCATCGTTGCAATAATACTTGGAATCCCAAAGAGCATAAAAATTTCCATATTCCAATGACGAAAAGTAAGAAGGAAACGAGTGATATTTCCAAACATATGATAGACTGCAACAATCAGTATGGCACTCTTATAATCAAGAAATTGATGGGCTGCAGGAAGAAAAATACTCGAAGAACCAAAACCAGAAATGGTTCCAGCTATTTCAGCAATAAGCGCAGATAAATAAAAGAGAGGATTCATATTCGTTTTATTAGATTATATCACCTGTTTGTCCGTGCTCTGCAACTTCTTTCGCATACTTTTTTAAGAAAGTCATATCGATATATCCACTAAAATTTCTCTTATCAAACGGATTTTCCAGACTTGAGATGATAAACGAGAGATACGTATATATAAACGAGAGGATAAAGATAACAATTCATTCTTTTATTTCTCAGACA
>SSGK01000042.1 GCA_008015855.1 Candidatus Altimarinota bacterium
ATTAAATTTTCGATGAATCCCGTACTTACTAATTCTTGAATCTTTTTATCTCAGCTCGTATATTTTTGATTTAATATATTTATTATCAGATTAAGTTCATTGTTATCTCATATTATATTCATATCTTCATCCAAATACTTATACTGTAAAAAATCTCACAGTACTCCGAAAACTATATATTTTTCATTCAAATCATCCATACTATATCATGAATCAAAGAAAAATTCTCTAAATCCAGTTATCTCAGAAAATAGATATATATCTATTTGTTCATATGTTATATTATTTGAGTACATTTTTTTAAATCATTAATAATATTATTTATCATATTTTGGTCTGAATTATTTAATCCCCCTTGATGAGTTTCTCGAGAGCATATCAACCATGCTTTCATTTCAAATTTTGACTCATTCTCTATAATTTTTTTGAATAAGCCATTAACAATACTACCTATACAATTTTTTAATACAATTAAATTTGATTATAAATTTGAGAACACTGATTGATAAATTTAGATCAATTAATTCTATGATTTGAGAGTAAATGAACATATTCTTTCAATTGATTTGATTCAAAAGAAATACCATCATTTGACTCCAAGAGATCAATACATTCTTCTAGTTCATTTTGAGTTATTTCAGAGGTAAGAAAATAACCTAGAATTAATTTTAATTCATACTGCGTTAATTGAAAATAATTAATATCAGAATCAACTGGAATTAGCTTTAATCTATTAATAAGCGATACGAAATCTTTTTTAGACATAATTAAACTTATTAGTAACAATAAAAAGGATTTAACTAACCTATATTCTCAAAAGGCAATGAATTATCAATAAGTGACATAGGAATAACTTCAATTCAGAAAATTTTTCCGTCAAGAATGTCTATATTAATCATACCTCATGTATTCTCATCAATAACAGGAATGCTATAATCAATCGCGATTCCTTCTTTCTCAGGAAATAAGTAAATATAAGCTGCATCTGCAGTGAAATCTTTTGTTATTTTCATTCTGACTTTATTACATGAAATAAACGTTTTCTTTCATTTACAACATCAATTCTATCAAAATTCGTAAAAAAATCATACATATATTCTGACACTTGATAATTACTATTAAATACTACCTTACCAAAAGACGATAATATTTCAGATAATATTGCAAAGCTATTCTCAGCATCATCAAAAGAATTCTTTCATTTAATGCTAAGAATTTCTTGCTTTACAATGTTTTCTAAATCTCGAAATTTTATATCCAATTGTTGTATACTATTTAATATCTCTTCTGATTCTAATTGAAATGATTTCATATTAATATTGATGAGGGGATTTTTACATGAAAAAGGAAATAACAAAAATCCCTATAAAATAAGCTATTTTAATAGGGACTTTCATTTTAGTTACACTCGAATACAAGTCACTTCTTCTCAATCGTTGTTGTAATCGTCTTGAGTCATTTCTTCTCAATCATCGCATCTGCAATCTTGTCCTCGATAGAGTCTTGGATAAATCGACGAACAGGGCGGGCACCATATTCAGGATTGTAGGTCTCTTTGAGGATATGATTCACCGTCTTTGTATCGTATGAATAATTGATACCTACCGTCTTCATGCGTGCTACTAATTCATCGAGTTGAAGAACAATAATCTTCTTCATAACAGTCTTATCGAGCGGATTAAATGTCACTGTCTTATCGATACGATTCAAGAATTCTGGTGTGAAGTACTCACTCAGTTGAGCCTGAATCTTCTCGCGAATCTCAGCATAATCACGAATAATCTTTGCCTCTTCAGATTCCGTAACATTGAATCCAATCTGTACCGCCTTTGAGTTAAATTCGTCACTTCCAATATTGGAAGTCATGATGATAATAGTGTTCTTAAAGTTCACTTTTCTTCCTTTTCCATCCGTAATCGTCCCATCTTCGAGAATCTGAAGGAGGAGATTATAGACATCAAAATTTCCTTTCTCAATCTCATCGAATAACACAATCGAATATGGCTTGCGGCGTACTCGTTCCGTTAGAAGTCCTCCTTCTTCGTAACCAACATATCCAGCCGTCGTACCGATGAGCTTTGAAGCGCTTGATTTATCCTGATATTCACTCATATCTATCTTAATCAATGCCTTGGAATCCCCGAAGAACTCTTCTGCAAGAATCTTTACCAATTCAGTCTTTCCGACACCAGTTGGACCAAGAAAGAGGAATGAGCCAATCGGACGATTCTGATTTGAGATTCCAACGCGATTTCGCTTCAATGAATTTACGATTGAATCAACCGCATCATCCTGTCCGAGGATTCGCTTCTTCATCGCGGTAGCGAGATTTCGGAGACGAGACACATCTTCTGATTCGAGATTTTTAAGTGGTACTCCTGTAATCTGATGAACAACCCGTTGTACATCATCTCCTGTAATATGAAGGCGTTCTTCACGAGGGATAACACGTTTTTTCTTCTTTTCTTCTATCTCCTTCGTAATCTCTTCGAGGCGCTTCTTTGCAGCAATTGCTTTCTGATACTGTTGAGAAATAACGAAATTCTCGATATCTTTTTGGATTCCTTCGATTTTTGCCTTGAGATCAGATATCTCCTTCGTGTCGAAGTTGTAGGTCATACTCTTTGCACTACATGCCTCATCGATTAGGTCGATTGCCTTATCAGGCAGGAATCGATCGGTAATATAGCGAACAGAGAGGTTTACTGCATCGTCAATCGCACTATCATCGATGATGAGATTATGAAATTCTTCAAATCCTTCACGAAGTCCACGAATCACATTATTAGTGGTTGGGATATCTGGTTCCGCTACATCAATCTTTTGAAAGCGACGCTCCAAGGCAGTATCTTTCTCGATATATTTCTGATATTCAGAAAGTGTGGTAGCGCCAATAAGACAAATCTTTCCACGACTCATGGCAGGCTTGAGAATATTTGCTGCATCGAGGGATCATTCACCTCCACCAGCACCGATAATCGTATGAATCTCATCGATAAAGAGGATAATCTCATTTTCCATCTTGGATGCCTCATCGATTACTTGCTTAATACGTGCTTCAAATTCTCCACGGTACTTCGTACCCGCAACCATAGATGACATATCAAGAGCAATCACTCGCTTCCCTTGCATCGCAAATGGAACCTTTCCTTCTGCAATACGGAGTGCAAGTCATTCCGCTACCGCTGTCTTTCCTACTCATGGATCACCTACGAGACATGGATTATTCTTCGTCTTTCGATTCAATACGGAGATAAGTCGTTCGATTTCAACGTCTCGACCAATAATCGGATCAATTTTCTTATTTCGAGCCTCTTCTGTGAGATCCGTTCCAAAGAAATCAATAGCCGGAGTGGAAGACTCTTTCTTTCCATCCTGTGGTTTATTCACGGTAAATGGATTATTTGGATTGGGAGCCTGATTTCCTGGTGTATTCATACCAGAAAATCCCTGTTCTAGCATCTCCATAATATTATCGATTGGCTCGAAAATATTTCCATTATTTCCCTGCTGTGATGCATGAAGTTTATTCATATCAACAATATGTGCCTCAAAATCCTTTGGACTAATACCCACAAAATCGAGGAGTTGATAGAACCAATTCTCTGTCTGCACTCGAAACATAGCGAGAAGAAAGTCTTCGATACCTGCTTTCGACTTCTGGAAGCTAGCCGCTACCTTCATACTCATAACGATGAGATCCTTGAGTCTCTGAGAAATCCCAAGATAATCCCCAGCTCGTTGTCCGGTAGAATTATTAAATGGTGGACGAGAGAGTACATCGATAACTATATCATTATTGATTCAAAAACTGCTCAAAAGTTCAAATATTGAACCATTTTTGATATATGTTATCTGGATAAATACATCTTCTGGGAGAATTTCCTTATATCAGAACTGCTTTACACGCCCTTCGGCATCGAGCATAACTTGTTTATATTCTTCTGTAAAATTATTAAACATAACAACGTGAGTAAATTTTATGTGAAAAGCACGCTGTAAAAACAGCGCACTTTGATACTACAAAGATACCATAGAATAGGGAAAAAATCAATCATTTCCCCTTGCAAATAATACGACTTCATGTCATATAGATTATTGCTTTTTTCTCTCTTTTTACGAAAATAGAATGAGTTCACTTTATTTATTATACATTCGTATATGAATATCCTCTTGGTTGAAGATGATTCTGGAATAATTACCCCCTTGAAGCTCTATCTCGAATGAGCAAATTTTCAGGTATCCGTTTGTATGGATGGATCCCTTGCATATGAGGCATTTAAGAACGAGAAACCCCAACTTGTTATCCTCGACCTCAATCTCCCTGGAAAGAACGGAGTTGATATCTGTCGTGAGATTCGAGCAAACTCGAAAACACCGATTATCATCCTCTCTGCTCGAGAAAGCGAAGATGACAAGGTTACCCTTCTTGAAATTGGCGCAGATGATTATGTCGCAAAGCCATTTTCTCCCCGAGAACTCGTAGCACGGATTCATGCTGTTATCAAGCGTACCGAATCACTCCAACCAAAAGAACCCAAGAATTCAAAAATTATCACATATAACGGATTAACCCTCGATAGCAAGAATCATATTTGTACTCTCGATGAATCAGAGATTAAGCTGACAAAAACAGAATTTTCAATCCTTGAATACCTTCTAAAAAATGCAAAATGAGTCGTAAAAAGAGAGGCTCTTATGAAGGATATCATCGGATATGACAATTATATCTATGATAGAACCATCGACACACATATTAAAAATCTTCGAAGAAAGGTAGCAAGTGCTATCGATATCGAGACGATTCGCGGAGTAGGATACCGTATATACGAGGCTGGAAGCAAAAAAGAAGAGGAATAACCCCTTCTTTTTTTATAGAAAATTTGCCTTGCATCCAAAGCTCTATACAATACCCGTCACTCATTACATTCAATTTATGTTACGAATCCAAGGACCCCAGACAGTATCAGGCGAAATCCAGATATCTGGATCAAAAAATGCAGCACTCCCCCTTATCGCTGCAAGCCTCTATTTCGAAGAATCAACCCTTACAAACGTTCCACGCATCGGAGATGTATTCACCTTTCTAGCAATCATCGAATCACTCGGTGTGACCGTTCAATTTGAAGGAAATACCCTAAAAATGAATACTAAGAACATGTCCCTGGATAACCTCGATCGAGTTCTTATTAAGAAGATTCGTGTAGGCATCTTTCTTATCCCCGTGCTCCTCGAACGATTCGGGAACATAGAAATTCCCTACCCTGGAGGCTGTAATATCGGAAAACGTCCTATCGACGATCATATTCGTGGATTTCAGGCAATGGGATACGCGTATGAATGAGAAGATGATATCGTAAAATTCTCTGGAACTCCCCTCAATACAGCGATTGAACTTTCAGCAGGTTTTGCGGTTACAGCGACAGAAAACATGATTATTGCGAATGCTTTCCGCTCTGGAAAGACAACTATCAAGCTTGCTGCCATCGAACCACACGTACTCAATCTTATTGAGTATCTGAAAAATGCGGGAGCGTCTATTCAGATTGATCATAATCATACGATTACGATAGAATGAACAAATATTAAACCAAAAAATAATAATTGAACAGTTATTCATGATTATATTGAAAGCTGAACCTTTATTATACTGGCTGCTATTGCGAGCAAAGATTTTCTTGATATTAAGAATGCTCGTCAGCAAGATCTCTTTGCCTTCCTCTCAAAGTGTCGAGAAGCATGAGTACGTTTTGAAGACCTCTGAGATGACACTCTTCGTGTCTATAACTCTCGAGAAAGCCTCAAACCAGTCCATATCCAAACGAACATATTCCCAGGATTTCCAACTGACTTACAGTCTCCGTTTTCTATCCTCATGACCCAGGCAGAAGGAGTTTCTCGCATTCACGAGGTTCTCTTTGAGTGAAGACTGAATTGGCTCGTAGAAATCGAAAAGATGAAGTGACATATCGCTATTATGAATCCTCATGAAGCCCTCGTATTCTGAAAGACTCATCTCCGATGAGCTACCGTTTCGAGTTGGGATCTTCGTGCGGGTGTGGCGATGATACTCGCTGGCATGATTACCGATGGAGTTACTGACATTACCAACGTTGAATATATCGAGCGTGGTTATGAGAATATTATCGGAAAACTTGCGAGTATTTGAGCAACTATTGAAACTATCTAGCTATGTGATACGGCGATTACACACCGAGCAGTGGTCATCATCCGAAAAAACCACTCTCCAAAAAACAACTCAAAAAAATCCAAGAAGCCTACAACAAAGTTGATTCCATTCAGGAATATATAAAAGAACAAGAGGAAAAAGAGAAAAAAGATACGAATATTAATCTTGATACTATTTTTTAATACCTATGATACGTAATTTTCTACATCATTCCGACGAAATTCGTGAAGAATTAAAAGGAGCACTTCGATCTTTCTTCAATTCAGAAACTCTCATACTCAATGATACCAGACTTCTTATCATCCCAGAAGTTCTTCCGCATATACCTTTTGTCGGATGATACGACCAGAGAATTCTCCCCATTCTTTCTGATACCAATTTCGCACTCTCTGACCCATTTTATGACGATATCTTACACTACTTTCAGAGATTAGGACTTTCAGAAAATGTTCATATTCATTCATTTGAAAATAATCCAAGTATCTCACTCACAGAAAATATTCTTTCGAACCCCTCATTTATCGAAGAATTGAAGCAGAGAAATTATAAAACACTTATCAATTTTTCAGTAGATAGTCGTGTAGAACAACTGGCAAGCGCTATTGGAGCAGAGTGTATCGTATCATCTGTGGTATCAAATCAGGCAAATGATAAATGATTACTTAAAAAGTTTTTGTCTCATGCTGACTTACCAACGATAGAAGGTGTTTATACGAGCGACGCGAATGTTATACGTGAATATTTTGAGAGAAAAGAACACTACTTTTTCAAATCTCCCCACGGTGTTTCTGGATATGGATTCTGGAGTAATCAAAAGAATTCACTCGAAGATATCCTTTCTCAATACAATGGCATTGAACTTATTATCGAGCGCGTTATCGAAAAAGAGAGTTCTCCGAGTATTCAATTCTGTATCTACGAAAATGACGGAGTAAAAAATGCTATTATATTTGGTTTTACCGATCAAATCCTCGAAGGATGACAGCACTATCTCGGGAATGAATCGCCAAGTATCTATTTCAAGGAAAACAAAGAGATTACACGAGAATGTCTCAGACAATCAGAAAAAATTATCGAATACATCATGAGTCTTGGTTATGTGTGATTTGGTGGTATTGATTTTATGGTGAGCACCGAAAAACAGGTGTATGCAAGTGAGGTAAATGCACGATTTACGGGTGCAACCTACCCTGCAATTACGAGTTTCCTCCTTTCCTGATCCCTCGTTACTCCATGGAAATACATTACCCACGAGTGAGTCACTGGAAGCATCACAGAACATCTTGAAAAATCGATACAAAATCCAGAAGAGTATGGAACTTTTCCCCTCTGTATAGCTCCACTGGAGAAATACTGACGAACACAGATTCTCACCATCTGACTCGTAGATGAGCACGATATATAGTATTGACTTATGTTATATTAATATTATAATATTAATTACTTAACTCACTACTATGCAAAAACTTGCCATTATATCTTCGGTACAACCTGGGATATTTTCTGAGATTGCAAACAACGCTTCATTTGGCTTTACGGATGCTGAACGAGCCAGCGCACTCAAAGATGAAAAACAGGTATTCCTCGATGCTATCTGAATCCCGAATCTCGAAGAAAAGGTTCAGATAGAAGTAATTCGCGCAATGGACGGAATACCGAAAGAATACAGTGCTGATGCATATATACTCGGAGGATCCCCTGCTATGGTTACAGAAAGAAATGAAAAAGAATGGGTGGATCGTTTGATTCGTTTTATCCAAGGTCAGATAGAAAAAGGAACTCCTATTTTTGGAATTTGTTTCTGACATCAGGTACTCGCCACCGCTGCTGGATGAAAGGTTGACTGGATGCAAAAAAGAAAAATCGGAAAATGAAAGGCTATTACTGGAAAAGAAGATATTACCTCTCTTTGGTCACATAAACAAACCGTGATTAACCCTGGAGCAGCTACAATAATAGGAAGTTGAGAGAATCTCAGGAATTCACCTATCCAAATGATTCAGATCGAGAATGCAACGGGTATGCAGTTTCATCCAGAATTTACCCCAGAATTCACCGCATTCCTCGTAAAACTTATGAAAAAGCAGATACAAGACGAGTGACTCAATCCTGATGAAATACTGAAAGAACTCTCACTCATGCAATGAAATCCTTCTAGAATACTTCTTGAACAGTTTGTACGAAAATATTATAATATATAATAAATCCCCACATATGTTGGGATTTATTATTATGGAAGAAGCGTATCAATAGGAAGCTCATTGAGATTTTCTAATTCCTTGAATTCAGTAGGTCGTTCTATTGTAAAATTTCCCCATTCTTCACTCATATCTCCGTATATTTTCACAAGTATATCAAATGATGGAATATTTCATTCAAAGCTGTATTCCCACTTTCCAGGTTCGCTTTTTGGCATAATTGACCCCTGAACAAGGGTTCGTCCTTTTTCTCTATAGGTAAGAGAGAGTCTGTCCCACACATCACTCGTAAGAGAAAGATTTCGGTCTTGATCGTCAGAAATATCTAATACAAAGGTACGTGGAGAAAATTGAATCAGAGCAGATTCTTTTATTCCGGATAGGAATCCTCCGCTAAAATGAACAGTAATCAATGTTTCATCCGCCTGCGAAGATACTCGTACATCATACGCATAATCTCGAGAAAAACCCTTTGATTGGATAATTCATCATTCGTATCGAAGCCCCATTAAGAGGGTATCTCTTTGAAAACTTTTCCAATCACGCTGTGTCAATGCTGGAAGTTGCAATACCTTTCCGATAACATCGTAGGTATCCTTCTTTGGTTCAAGAATATATGATTTTCCTACGCGAGCATACGGTGTAAAAAGTGACTTCGTCTCAAGAATCGACAAAAATGAAAGCGCCATGTCTACTGACTTCTCCGCTGTTTGAAATTCACGAGAATCAGCTGGAATAGGAAAATGCCATTCTGTATTGAGATATGGATCGATGGTTTCATGGATTTTCTCCATCACTCCTTCTTCTGAAACATACCCAGTAAATGAATGAGCCTTAAGAAAGAGTTCTCCAGAGAACATCTTTATATCAACCGCAATACGATACATTCCTGACATGCTCTGCCATACATTTTGAGTAGAACCAGAAAGCGTAATCAAAAATGAGGCACTCTGTGCATTTTTTTGATAGGAACTTACTGAATTGAGAGGAGCAATCTGAAGAGAAAAATCAAAATCTTTTCATTTCATATCAAAATTGATTGTTGCATCCTGTTTGTAATCAGATGTTTTAAGGCGTCCAATATACTCAGAGAATGCATGTACAAGACCCTTTTGAAGGGTAATAACACCTGATTCTACTCCTGTTCTTTCGGCTACAGATATCTGTGAACTTCCAGAAAGTGCTACCGCACGAATAAGCTCTGAAGTGGTACTAAGAAGAGTATTTTTCATCTTCTCGATCTCTCCTTTGTATTCTGGATAATAGGTTGCTCTCGCAAGAAGGCGTGCATTTCTATATGAATCGGAAAGAACCATTCCGAGATATCATCGAACCTTTGTATCGGTTACCTTCCGAACAATCGATGTTGCTTCATTTTTAGATGCCGTCACCCCGAGTAATCCAGTAGCCTTTTCTGCTGATACTGTTCAAGAAAGGAGGATTATACCGAGTATCGAACCAAGCAATACTTTTCACTTCATAGAAAAATAATTAGATAATACACTCTCATTATAAATAAAGACGGAAAAAAGCAAACAGGAGAACTTGACTTTCTAAGGAGAGAACTACAATCAGTGTTATACAATCCTCTTATTACTGTATGGAAATAATCCCCCTCAAAGAAGCTCCTGAGTTTCTCGAAACAATCGCTGAATGGCACAGAAATGAATGGTGAGATGAATGGGCTCTTTTTATGCAATCATGTGATTACTCTGGATGAATCCCCGCGCTCTATATCGGCTGCATCGATGGAAAGCCTATAGGTACCTCCCTTCTTATGGAAGAAGATATGACAACTCGAAAGGATCTCACTCCTTGGTTGGCTGGAGTATATGTTATTCCGGAAGAACGCAGAAAATGATATGGAACTATTCTCGCGCATCATGCCATGATGCAAGCGAAAGAACTCGGGATACCAAAGCTTTGGCTCTATACCCATACCGCACGCCATATTTACGAAACACTCTGATGGGAATATGTATCGAGTGAGGAGTATAGTGATGAATGAATAGTAGACATTATGACTTATATTTTTAATTAATTAATTCCATGGCTCTCAATCTTGATAGATTCACTCAGGTATATCAATCACTCAATGAAAAACAACGGGAAGCAGTTGATACGATTTATGGAAGCGTACTAGTTATTGCATGACCAGGAAGTGGAAAGACACAACTTCTTTCGGCACGCATTGCAAACATCTTAGCAACAACCGATTATCTCCCCTCGAATATTCTCTGTCTCACGTTTACTGAGAATGCTGCTAAGAATATGAGAGAACGCCTTGCGACGATTATTGGACAAGATGCCTACAAAGTAGCAATTCACACCTTTCATAGCTTTGGAAATGAGGTCTTGAATCGATTCCGCTACCTTACAAAAGAATACAATGACGCAACTCCCGTCGATGATATCGAAGCGTCAAAGATACTTGATGAGATTCTAATGGCACTTCCATGGGATAATCCCTATCGTCCTTGATTCCGTGCGAGTGATACTATTAAAGAAGTTCTCTCCAATATCGGGAATCTCAAAAAAGGATGACTCACTCCTTCACTCTACCAAGAAGTACTCGAAGGAAATAAGAGCATCATCCATACCCTCAATCCACTCATTGAATCTTTCTGGGAACGCATTGATTCACTCGGACAAAAGAAAGAAGAAAAAGAGAAAAAGGTTTCTTTATTTGAAGAATTTACAAATACGGTTAAACAATTGAACATATACTGAAAACGAATTGGGAATTATGATGACTTTTTCTCGCTCTTTGTACGAGAACTCGAGGCAAGCTGGGAAACATCAGAATGAAATGGAAATACAAAATTCATGAATACATGGAGGGACGCTTGGACAACAAAAAACTACCGATGAAAGCGTGAACTCAAAGAAACGGGAAAAATCGAAAAACAAGAAGCCCTTATTTCTATATTTGAGCAGTATCAAGAAACCCTCAAGAAAAGAGGATTCATTGATTTCAATGATATGATCCTTGAGACGCTTGATCTCATTCAATCAAATGATATCGTTCGAATGGGTCTCGCGGAAACATATCAATTTATCATGATTGATGAGTTTCAAGATACCAATGAAGCTCAGATGCAACTCATCCAAGGCATTCTCAGTGTAAATCCAGAGGGAGCAAATATATTTGCGGTAGGAGATGATGATCAGTCTATCTATAAATTTCAGTGAGCAAATACCAAAAATATGCGTGATTTTCATGACTCTTACCATGATACGAAGCTCATTATCCTTGAGAAAAACTATCGTTCTAAGCATGAAATCATTACTGAATCACGAGCCGTTATTCAGTCAGAATCCAATAATATTGGAAATGTATTTCCTTGAGCAACGAAGCAATTCGATGCGGTACGCGAAACGGGTGGAAGCGTGCGAAAAAAACGATTTAAAAATGAACTCGAAGAGGTTTCCTGGATTATTACGGATATCGAGCAAAGGATTCAAAATGGAGCAAAACAGAGTGAAATAGCTGTTATTACTAAAAAGAATAAAACCCTCGAATTTATCGGAAAAGGACTCCTTGAAAAAGGAATCAATATCCACCTCTCAAAAACCGAATCCATCTTTGATAACGATGCAGTAGTTCTTATCATCAATATACTAAAGTTTCTCCATTCTACGCATGCAGACTACCGTGAGGAAAATGCGGAAATACTCGTCTCAATACTCTCACATCCCTGCTTTCAAATCGATCGACTCGTACTCTGGAATATCTCAAAAACAGTATACCATGCTCGAAAGGATACCACTAAATCATGGCTCGAAACGCTTTCACGACAAGAGGATAGTACCGTCAGAAACATAGGAAATTTTCTCAAGGAACTCTCTTCACGATGACATACTGAGCGATTAGAAGACATCATTGATTACATCACCGGGGCAAACGCATTACACTTACCAGATGACTATGATGAGGATGGGAAAACAAACCCCCTCCAGATAGATATGTTTGGATCGGAGCGTATGGAATTTGTTTCGCCGATATATCATTATTTCTTCTGAAACAATGCGGAACAATCATGAAATATTCACTACGCTCGTCATCTGACGAATATGCGAAAATTTATCGAATCAGTTCGAAGCTATAAAAATGGAAAGAGCTTCATCACTCTTGCTGATGCTCTTGAAATCATTCGTCTCATCGAAAAATACGATATCAATATAACTACCTCGCATGTTATTGGAAATGAATGAAATGCGATAGAACTTATAACGGTCTATAAGGCAAAATGACTTGAATGGGAACATGTGTACGTTCCTTGTATTCACAAACGCGAATACAAGCTCGGGAAAATTGCTGGAAGCATGCTCCCAAAAAATCTCCCACTCGAAGCAGATAAGGATGGAGATGAAGATATTGAACGACTCATCTATACGGCCTATACACGTGCGAAGGATAGTCTCACTCTTTCCTATGCAGAAACGTCAATTGATGAAAAATCACTGGAACCACTTCCATGTATCGGTGCGGAAGATGAATCATGGGAGGAATCCACGAATGAACCAATTTCTTCTCTTACCGAAGCTCTCGAGGTTGAAAAGAAAGAACTCTTTTGTCTGCCTTATATCGGCGAAGAGAAGGATTTCCTCAAAGAGCGTATCGACAAGAATTTTGTCATGAATGTAACAGCCCTCCAGTGATTCCTCAATGTGGTTGATGCTTGACCAGAATACTTTGTGTCAAATACCCTCCTACGATTCCCGCAGGCGAAGAATATTGCTGCATCGTATGGTTCTGCGATTCATAAGGCGCTGGAAGACTTTTTCACTGATTATAGCACTCATAAAACCTACAAGAAAGATATCCTCTTCACTTCTTTTGAAGAATCGATGAAAAAAGAATGATTCGATGAGAATACCGAGACAACCTACTTGGCACGATGACGAGAAAATCTCGAAGCACTCTATACGGAGATTACAGGAAAAACATACGGAGATCTCTTTCTCGAATATGATTTTCGAGCCGCTCATGGAGGAACATTCCTTCCAGTGGATACAGAACATTCGATTCAAGTGACGGGTAAGATCGATAAGATTGAGAAACTGCCCGATGATTCTCTCATCATTACTGACTACAAAACAGGAAGTGGATTCGATACATTTGATGGAAAATGAGCCGAATATGAAAAAATAAAACAATGGAAATATCGACTCCAACTCTGTTTCTATGCCATTCTTTTTGAACTCTCTCCTCGATGGAAGATGTATCAGAAAAAACAATATGAGCTCTTCTTTGTGGAAAAAAATCGAGACGAAGAGCGGTTTCACAGAGTACTCGAGTATATCCAACAAGGGGAAATAGAACGCACGAAACGGCTCATTATTGCCGTATCAAAAAAGATTGAGTCACTCGATTTCCCTGATATTACGAAGTATCCAAAAACCCTAGAAGGAATCAGAATGTTTGAAGATGATCTTATTGCCTGAATTCATAATGAAGTTCTATGATAAATAATCCCCACCATAGTAAATTATATTCCTATCTCGAAGATGATGCTCTTGCTCTTATGCAAAATACCGGAGATAGAGAGCGACTTTTACAAACGGCTCACAGAATAGGAATGACCCTCGAAGAATATCGAGAATTTGTCGTGCATCTCCTCTTTTGTCATGATGCTCAAGAAAAAAACATCCTCATTCGACAGTACGTGCAACGGGAAATTACTTATCTCTTAATACAGAGAAGTATTCAAGCATGAAATCAGGCCTTTCAACTCATAGAAAGGATTCAAAAAAACGCATCTTAGAAGATGCGTTTTTTCATGTACCACCAGAGAATACCGAACACAGCTCATGATGCATGTCATACAAGACTAATATGAGCACTGAGCCCAATAGCTATATTAAGGAAGAGCCAGAATCAAAGCTGTCATGAAAGCGGATGATTCACTGATCGGAGATCAACATAGAGATATGCTAGTATGGCTGTTGCAAAGCCACTAATCCCCATAGTGAGAACATATGGATCAAAGGTCAGAAGACAAAGAGCAACAAAGAGTGTATTCCCGAGGAAAAAGGCAACAAACTCATCTTTTTTCATACGAGATTCGATATCTCCACCCATTTGATACAAAAAGAGCGAGTTCATGAGAAGATGCAGAAAATCAACGTGAAGAAATTGATAGAAAGATAGTTGCATCAGAAAATAAAAATATTCCCCTCGATAGAGTGCGGTTCGAATCATACCATATCATTGGAGCGATGGTATTCCATACCATGCAATAAAAGACACAATAACACAGACGAGAATAAGGAGATGTGAACGAAATTTACTTGGATAGAATGGTATCATAATTATGGTAATTGGGGTTTAGGAAGTTTTACAGTCCATTTCCCTTCTGGGAGAGATTCACCGAGAATCCATGGATTCAATTCTCGAAATACCGATGGGGCAACATTATATGTCTGAAGCCAGGTGTATATATTTTCGATAGCCCCTACTTCCACTGAAATAGTTTCTGGAGGAGTAAATTGATGTCAGAGGAGATCGGTATCATAGAGCTCATATCGATGCTCCATAATATACTTAATAGCGAGAATTCTCCAAACATATCGAGCCGTCTCTGAATTGAGGTCAAGATCATAATACGTACTTACTCCTTGCTCTTTCATATCACGCAAGAGACCATTTTCTCATCGATTATACGCTGCTGCTGCGAGTGTCCAGTTATGAAAATCATCCTGATACATTTCCTTCAGATAGGTCAGTGCTGCATCTGTTGCCTTTTCAAAGTTATATCGTTCATCAATTGCCTTATCAACCCTGAGTCCATATCGCTTGGCTGTTTCTGGCATAAATTGCCAGATACCCGCTGCTCAGGCGGAAGAATATGCATTATTCTTCAGAGCACTCTCAGCGATAGCAAGGTAGACAAAATCATCAGGAAGTCAGAAGACCTTGAGTCTCTCACGAATGTATGGAATATAGAGTGGTTCTCTCTTATGATAGAGCTGAATCCGATCATATGAGAATCGGAGTGCAATAATTTCGCGTTCTATCTTCTCAGTATGGAGTGAAGTATATGGCTCCTCAAACGGAACCACTTCATTGGCAAATTGGAGTGAAGAATAATCGATATCCACATCCCGCAAAAAAGAATACTTTGAATATCCAATCAGGAGGTATCAAAGAAATACAAACATCACTCACACAATTCCGAGAAAAATAGCCCTTTCAAATGTTCGTCGCATAAAAAATCCCCCTTACGAATATAAGGAGGATTATATAATATTTTTGGGAGAATCAACTCTTATTTACGGAGTCCAAGCTTCTCAATAAGTGCTTCATAACGAGCAACTTCTTTGCGCTTAAGGTAGTCAAGAAGTTTACGACGCTTCGCAACCATCATTACAATTCCACGACGTGAGTGGTTATCTTGCTTATGAGTCTCAAGATGAGTCTTAAGATTTTCGATGCGACTTGTAAGGATAGCAACTTGTACTTCTGGAGAACCAGTATCACCCTTATGAGTAGCAAAACTCTCCATGAGAGATTTCTTTTCTTTTCGTTCCATATAACGTATTTTGTAAAAAAATAAAGCACATCCAGAAAATACACCAGACGCGACAAAAAAAGTATACACAAATGGCTCTATAAAGCAAATTTTATAGAGAATATTTTATAAAACCTGCTTCAGAGCTGCAATATTGAAGGAATAATCCATCTTAATAGGTCAGAGGATCCCTATGTAGCCAGAATATCCATCGATCTGGATTTTCTTTACGAGTATCGTAAGCATTTCTCATCCCTGGAACGCACCTGCCTCATCTCCGATAAAAAGCGATATTTTTTCAGTAATATCGAGTCGTTCGAGTAATTCGATAAATCCATGCTTATCTTCGAGCATGCGAATCATCGCACAAATATCCTCTCCAACCGCATTTCCAGAACGCTCCAGTAAATGTGACAGACCCAGATAGTAAGAAGCTCCAAGTGATGGAACCACCGCAAAAGTAATCTCTTTCGTAATGTGCGTCAGACGACTTACAAGAGTATAGAGAACATCATCAATTTTTTCTGATCGGAATCGAATTTCCTCTTTTGGTTCTGCTTCGATAAACATATTTGGCATTGTCTCCATGAGATAATCCACAAAAACACGAAGTCATCGTGTAGTGGGAAGGCGTCCTGCACTATTGTATGGTTGAAAAATAAGCCCCATTTTTTCAAGAGAAGCCATATCATTGCGAACAGTTGCCGAAGAAACCTGCAAATCATGCTTCTTTAGGAGTGATTTTGAGCCCGTTACCTCTCCTGTTTTGAGGTATTCCTCTACAACAATTTTGAGGATATGTATTTTACGTTGATCTATTTTTCTCATGCACAGAGTATTATGAGGAAAAGTATACAAAAAAGAGGTGAAAAAGCAATTTTTCACCTCTTGAGATCCAATAGAGTCTCTTTAGTCTTTCTTTACAGTAAAGACTGCATTTTTTTGTGCAATATTCTCAACTCGTTCATTCTCGCTAAAATCAATACTGTCATCCGATATACGATACTCAACGCCA
>SSGK01000065.1 GCA_008015855.1 Candidatus Altimarinota bacterium
CAAAATGGCTGAAAAGGTAATTGCTGGGTACAAGAAAAAGGAGTTTGAAATCATCCCAGATCGCTTTAATAAAACCTTTGAAGATTGGATTTTCAACCTTCGAGATTGGTGTATATCTCGCCAGCTTTGGTGGGGACATCAGATTCCAGCCTATTATCACAGGGAAACATGAGAACTTCTGGGAGTAACTACCAATCCAGCTGAACTCTATAGCAAACACGGGGAAGAGAACGTTCGACGTGATGATGATGTGCTTGATACCTGGTATTCAAGTGGTCTTTGGCCATTCTCTATTCTCGATTGGGACATGGAAGATCCTGGAGAATTATTTAAAAAATTCTATCCAGCAAATGTACTCGAAACAGGACATGATATTATATTCTTTTGGGTAATTCGAATGCTCCTTATGGGATACGAATATACGAATCAGACACCATTTAAAACCATCTACCTCCATGGACTCGTATTTGATGAAACAGGACGAAAGATGTCAAAGTCTTGGGGAAATGTGGTTGATCCGATTGAAGTAATTGAGAAATATTCTTCTGATGCCCTTCGTCTTTCTTGTGTACTCGGAAATACTCCAGGAAATAATCTCAACTTTTCAATGCGAAATGTGGAAGAATATTCCCTCTTCCTCAATAAATTTTGGAATATTGCGCGATTTGTATCGATGAATATTGGAACCATTGAAAAATCCGATTCAGAAATTGCTGAGATCCTTAAGGCAAATAAGCGCTCCCTTCTTCCATATGAGAAATGGATACTCTCACGCATGTCATACATTACAAAACAAGTGACGCAAGGAATGGATGATTACACCTTTGCACAAGCGGGTTCAGAATTATTTACATTCATTCGTGATGAATTTGCTGATTTTGCCATTGAAGCATATAAAATCACAAAGGATAAAAGTAAATTTGGGAAAGAAACACTCTCATACTGTCTTCTTACCATCCTAAAACTTGCTCATCCATATATTCCTTTCATTACGGAAGCACTCTACAAAAATATAACTACCGATGAAACCATTATGCTTTCATCATGGCCAAAATGTGATTTCTCTCGTGATACAGAATTAGAAGTTCACATGAATGTTATATTTGATATCGTCCGAAGTGTTCGAAATATTCGAGCTCGCTCTCAGATTAAGCCAGGAGAGCTTCGTGAAATACGCATCCTCCCTGCTCTCAGCTCTGATGAATTTCTCGAAAAGAATCTGGATCTTATTGCATGACTCGCAAAGGGAAATGCCTCTATTATTGAAGATAAAATCACTGATTCAAGCTGGTCATACGATGTTGTGAAAAATATTGATGTCTACGTAGATACTCACATTGATCAGGATGAAATTGAGGGGGAACGTACACGACTCAAGGAACAAATCGAAGACAAAAAGGAGTACATTCGTATACTCAATGTAAAACTGATGAATCAAAACTTTGTAGCAAATGCTCCAGAAAAAGTGGTTCGTGCTGAAATGGAAAAGAAAAAACAAGCAGAAGACCAACTCGTGAAACTAGAAGAAAAGTATGCAAGTCTCTAAATAAAAAACTCCCATTTGGGAGTTTTTTATAAAGGAAATAATACCGAATATAATTGAAACCAATCATCAAATTCCACCGCTTCTGGTCGAACTTTTTCATCATACCCAATACTCATTATTGCTTCTTTTATAGAAACATTTCAGAGTCATAAGTATCCAGAAAGATTGGAGTAAAGGGTTTTTCTCGGGAAGCGAAAAGCATATTTCCAAAAATCCAATATTCTTTTTTCCTCTTCTTCATTTCTCTTCTTCTTGAGAACAAATCGAAGTACAATACTTTCTACTTTTGGGCTCGGTCGAAATGCTTCTTTTGGAACCATACGGACCAAATCAATTGATTCACATCGATATTGTATGGCAAGTGATAAGTATGAATTATCGATTTTTTTTCATTTACTAGAAAGGATTTTCTCGCCTACTTCTTTCTGCATCATGATGACCATTTCATCTGGACTCAGAGGCATTGCATAGAGAAAATGAAAAAGGATAGGAGAAGTGATATAGTATGGGATATTAGCAATGACACTGTAAGTACCAGAAACATCTCTATATTTCAATACATCTTGATGAAGAAGAGTAATAACTTCTCCTGTATGTTTCCAATCTGTTTGTATTCTTTTTTCGAGCAATTCTATCATATCAGAATCGAGCTCTAAGAGTCGGAGGTTTTGTGGTTTTTGTGCAATAATATACTCTGTGAGGGCTCCGTATCATGGTCATACCTCAATAATATCTCGATTCTCTATTTGAATAGCATGTGAAATATCGAATAATGCCGATTCATCAATAAGGAAATTTTGACCAAATGATTTTTTCGCACGGATATGGAGAAATTCTTCGTGATTCATAATAAGAAAATATGCCCGATATTACGAGCATATTTAAAAGTTGCAAATATTTTATACAATAGAAGCAGCGGTAAAGTTTGATTGCAAAGAAATAATTCTTTCATTCACTTTTCCATCTCCGGAGCGTTTACCAGAGGCATCAATAACTTTTACCTTCCCATCCTGTACGGGACCAAGAGCAATAGCTACGTGGCTTACTCCTCGCTCTCCTCAATGCCAAAATACAAGATCTCATCGTTGTACATCCTGTATATCCTTTGCATGCTCTTTCGTCATACGATACAATCCTGCTGCTGTTTGGTAGAAGCTTGGAGCCAATCCAGCTCAAACCAGCGCCTTACAAACAAAATGAGAACAATCAATTCAAGATTCAGAGTTTCAACCAAAATCATACGGAGTCCCCATCCATGCGCGTGCTGAATTAATAAATTTCTCTACATCTGGTTTCCCGAGAGTATTGAGTGATTCAATAGGTTTCAGTGCTGTATTGTCGCTATATGTTTCATTCGCATAGCCGCTCACTTGATAGAGTTCAGCTGCCGCTTGCATATATCCTTCTAGTGAATTATCACCAGAACGCATTTTTCGAGCAATGGCAGGATTTGAACGCTTATATTCTGGTATGTGAGCAGATGTAACACCAGTCCCAGTATGATAGTAAATAACTGCTTGTGCCCAGTCACAATTCTTTTCTGTCTTTACATCATGAAGATACGCACACGTTGCTTTAATTTGATCAACTGGATTTGTTCGATCGAGGGTTCATGAAAAATATTTCTTATTCATAGCATCCCAAGTTGATTTGATATGCTGTCCAAGACCATATGCTCATGCGGTCTCTGGATTTCCATACTCTTTTGGACTACTCTGAGGATCAAATGTCCCACCAGTCTCTATCTTAATAAGTTGTACCACGAGTCGAGGTGGAATTCATGAAAACTTTGCACAGCTTTCATTAATTACTCAATGATATTTATTAATAAATTCCCCTTCACTTCCGATAGCATCATTACTTTCATACGCCTCGATATCTTCTGGAAGATTCGTAAGCTTCTTCCCAGTATTTACATCAAAACGACGAGCTTTCATAGTCTCATTATCAAGCGCATCCTGATGTTTTTGAAGATTCTCAGAACTCATTTCCTGATTTGAATGAATCATAATCGTATCACCGTCATATACAGGAATATATGTTTTATTCGATGGATTTGTTCCTGCATCATAGTACCCAGGTCGTGGAGTTAATGAAAATACTCCCGTTCTTGGAACTCGCTCCTTATGAGAATACCTTTGAGTTTCTTGAGAGTTATTTGGGATAACGGTAATTTCTTTTACGGTTGGAGGAAGAATATCTCCAATACCCATTCGTTTATTGAGGGATGCATTTTTTCCAAAATTTACCACCAAACGAGAACCAGGCTGAAAACTCTCATTGCTAATACTTGTGTCACCCAGAGATTCATCTATCGATGAATCATGAGCCAATAATATCTTTCGAACATCAATTCCCTTCTTTTGAAGCAGGAGCATATCTCCTCGTGAAAGTGATTGAAATGAATTTCCATTTAAAATAGCTTCTCGTGCAGAAATCTGATCTGGAGAATATCCGAGCGTATTATTTTTGGAACGCATCAATTCGAATTGCAGTATTCGCATCTTATCACGCTTGAGGGATCGAATCTTTATTGGATCCTTCTCATTCTTGAGAGCATCATTAATCGCTTGCAATTCTTCTTTTGCTGAAGAATCAAGCGGTTGAAGCTTCTTCTCAAGTTCTTGAAGATTCATTTTTACATCCGTTCGAAGGGATTCTGGACTTTTTGGTTTTTCAGATTTAAATGAACCTCCCAGTCATTCATTTAGGAAAAAAGCTCGTATTTTCATAGAGAATAGAAACATAATTTTGATTATTATTTATAATTTATAATTAATGTCAATTTATTTTGACTGGATTCGGAAGTTATAATCATCTTCTATAAATCTTCATTTTAATGCTGACATACAGTGTATTACATTATTATGCCAATTCGTCTTGCTGGATGCATAAATCGTTCCTGTCTTATTTCCCCAACCTGACAAATCACTAATAGCATTATACTTGGCAAGAAATTTGTTATTGAACGTCTTTGTCATCCAGTTCACTCATTCTCGAGCGCTACCAAAAGTGTAAGTATCACCGCTATCTGTATTACCAACATTTCATATGTTATACGGTGTTTTTAGTCTATTTCCAAGAGAACTCTCCGCAAGTCATACACACATAAGGAAACTTGGATCAATCTTTGCTGCAAGAGCTTCCTCTGTCCACATATTCCAATCATTAAATGCAGGTGCTGCATACTGCCAAAGAAGATATTTTTGTCGTTCTTGTTCATTGGCTCAACGAATTACGAGTTTTACTTGATACTTTGAAAGATTCGCACCGCTTCCATATCGATCCTTGAGGTCTTCAATATATTTAAACTTATAGCGGGAAGCGAGATCATCAAAATTTAAATCTGAAATATTGAGGTATCTAAGAGGATCCACCGATTCACGATTCTTCCAAACCTCAAAGTGAAGGTGTGGTCAAGTAGTCATAGGTCAAGCCCCCGGAGTTCCAGGTTGTCATCCACTCTTTGCAATAAGTTGTCACTGTTCAACAAATTGAAATGGCTCAACAAGAATTTCTGATAGATGTCCATACACGGAAACAAGTCAGTCTGGATGACGAATCGCCATGTAAGAATACCCTTCAGGAGTTGGAGGAAGAACATAATACACATATCCCGGAGCAACCGATTTTACATCACTTCATTGATTCACAGGAATATCAATTGCTTCATGTTCACTTCCAAAAGCCTTATAATAGGATTCTTCATGGAAATACGTCGATATTCTATTTGCTTGTACCGGCCATGAAAATACATTGCCCGTACCGAAATCAAGCGTATATTGAAGAAGTTTTTGTTCCAACTTATAAAACTGTTTTACCTTTAAACAAGCTCCTGTTTCATTCTCCATATTCATTACATCACTCGTAAGACATCCATAGTCTTTTGCAATATCCTTAAAGTCACCGAGGTAATTATTATACATATTTTGCCACTGTTCTTTTACTACCTTTTCAGCATTCTCTTGTTCAGTAAGAAATTGTGTATAAAGTGATTCCTCTCATTTTGTAATATTTAAAAGATTTTCCCTATCGGCACGCTGATATAACAGCATTCTCTTATCGTATTCAAGTCGAATCTTTTCATCATCCAATTCCTTTTTGCGAATTTCCAATTCTGCTTTCACTGACTCAAATTTTCCGAGTATGACTCGATAGTTATCCATATATTCCTTTCAAAGTTGTGCAACAAGACTATTGTAGTGAATATTGAGAAAAATACTGGAAAGATCCTCAGAATCCATGATAAGAACCTTTAACACATCTACATTTTCTTTATTATCATAGACCGTTGTTCCCTGATTATAGATAATATTCACATATTTGAGGATAATTTCCCTCTGTTCTTGAATTTTCTTACTCATATCAGAAATTTGTCCTTCAAGAGAAATAATTTCTCATTCTTTTGCGAGAATATTCCCTTCGGTTCGCTGAATCTGTAATAAGGTTGATTCTATACTCGTATCAAGTTCGCTAATTGTATTTTCAAGCGTTTTTCGCTTTCTCGTAGCATTTGATAATCCTGATGCATATTGGGTTTTTGCATTATTTATACGACTCATATATGACTCGAGATTGGAAACAACCTTTTCCCGTTCAAATAATTTCTGTTCATCAGTCTGAGAAAAAGGAATAACATCAAAAAGGTATTCTTTTTCCTGCTCTTTAAAAGCATCAAGAATTTTTCCAGTACGTGAAACATCAGCAAATACAAAAGTGGTAGCAGCGGAAAGAAACAAGAATAGACTAATTTTATACGGGTTCATAGGAATGATATAATTCCTGAATATCGTATCACAACAAGAACGAAAACGCAATAAATGAACCCATATTGAATTCAAAGATTCTTGACAAAATTAACTAGTTCAGTGTCTTGAAAAAATCATTCTTTTTCCGCATCCAAGAATCACTCTGTCGACAAAGACGTGAAATAGATTCATTATCTGAAAGAAATTCTTTTATTCCTTCTTCCAGAAAAATCGTATTCTGACTCCCTTTCACATAAATAATACTTTGCTTTGAAGTATCTTGATTTTTTAAGATGCTCGCAATATAAGATCCGGCCTTTCGAGAATTAGAAAAATAAAAAATATTATCTTTATACTCACCAAACAGCATTGGATAAACAAATTTATTCATACTATCTCCCACCAAAAATATTTTATAAAAAAATCATTG